>NZ_JBKQWU010000010.1:0-109607 GCF_047275745.1 Amaricoccus sp. W119
GTTCCGACCCCGGCCACGCGACGTTTCAACCCTTGAGCCGAAGAGGCGAAGAAATGCAAGGTCAGACTATCCGCATCCGGCTGAAGGCCTTCGACTATCGTGTCCTGGACGCCAGCACCTCGGAGATCGTGAATACCGCGCGGCGCACCGGCGCCCGTGTACGGGGTCCGATTCCGCTGCCGAACAAGATCGAGAAATTCACCGTTCTGCGCGGGCCGCATATCGACAAGAAGAGCCGCGAGCAGTTCGAAATCCGGACGCACAAGCGTCTTCTCGACATCGTCGACCCGACGCCGCAGACCGTGGACGCGCTGATGAAGCTCGACCTCGCCGCGGGCGTCGATGTTGAAATCAAGCTCTGAGGGACTGAAGAGATGCGTTCCGGAGTACTAGCCAAGAAGCTGGGCATGACCCGGCTGTTCATGGAGGACGGGAAGCAGATCCCCGTCACCGTTCTTCACATGGAGAACGTTCAGGTCGTGGCGACGCGCACCGGCGAGAAGGACGGCTACAGCGCCGTTCAGCTCGGCGCGGGCGCGGCCAAGGCGAAGCGGACCTCCGCGGCGATGCGCGGTCATTTCGCCGCCGCCAAGGTCGAGCCCAAGCGCAAGCTGGTCGAGTTCCGCGTCTCCCCCGAGAACCTCATCGAGGTCGGCGAGGAGATCACGGCGGACCACTACTTCGCCGGCCAGTTCGTCGATATCGCGGGCACTTCGATCGGCAAGGGCTTCGCGGGCGGCATGAAGCGGCACAACTTCGGCGGCCTGCGGGCCTCGCACGGCGTGTCGATCAGCCATCGCTCGCATGGCTCGACCGGCCAGTGCCAGGATCCGGGCAAGATCTTCAAGGGCAAGAAGATGGCCGGCCACATGGGCGCCGTCCGCGTTACGACGCAGAACCTGCAGGTCGTGCGCACCGACAGCGAACGCGGCCTCATCATGGTCAAGGGCGCGGTCCCGGGCTCGAAGGGCGGCTGGGTCACGATCAAGGACGCGGTCAAGAAGCCGACCCCGGAGAACGTGATCCTGCCCGCGGCGCTGCGTTCGGCGGCGAAGGCGGCGCATGAGGCGGCGATGAAGGCGGCCGAGGAAGCGGCGGCGGCGGAAGCGGCGGCCGAGGCCGAGCGTCTCGCCGAACAGGCCGCGGCCGAGGAAGCGGCGCTCGCCCAGGCCGAGGCCGAGATCAAGTCCGGCGATGTCGGCGGCGAAGGCGAGGGCGGTGGCGACTCCGCGGCGCCCGAGGGGAGCGAAGAGAAATGAAGACCGATGTGATCAAGCTGGACGCGAGCGCGGCCGGGTCGATCGAGCTCGACGACGCGATCTTCGGGCTGACCCCGCGCTCGGACATCCTGCACCGCATGGTGCGCTGGCAGCTCGCGAAGCGCCAGCAGGGCACCCATTCGGTGCTGGGCAAGTCCGAGGTGAGCTATTCGACGAAGAAGATCTACCGCCAGAAGGGCACCGGCGGCGCGCGGCATGGTTCGCGCAAGTCGCCGACCTTCCGGCACGGCGGCACCTACAAGGGGCCGACGCCGCGCAGCCACGCGCATGATCTGACGAAGAAGTTCCGCGCGCTCGGGTTGCGCCACGCGCTCTCGGCCAAGGCCGGCGCGGGCAATCTCGTCGTGATCGACACCGCCGAAGTCGCCGAGGCCAAGACCAAGTCGCTGGCCGCGGCCGTCAGGAACCTGGGCTGGAAGCGTGTCCTCGTCATCGATGGCGCCGAGGTCAACGCGAATTTCGCGCGGGCCGCGCGCAACATCGAGGGGCTGGACGTGCTGCCGAGCATCGGCGCCAATGTCTATGACATCCTGCGCCGCGACACGCTCGTGCTGACGAAGTCCGCCGTCGAAGCGCTGGAGGCGCGTCTGAAATGAGCGTGAAGCCGGAACAGTACGACCTGATCCGCAGGCCCGTCATCACCGAGAAGGCCACCCTGGCCTCCGAGAGCGGCGCCGTGGTCTTCGAGGTCCAGATGAGCGCGACCAAGCCGCAGATCAAGGAAGCGGTGGAGAAGCTCTTCAACGTCAAGGTGAAGGCGGTCAACACCACCGTCACCAAGGGCAAGGTGAAGCGCTTCCGCGGCCGTCCCGGCACGCGGCGCGACGTGAAGAAGGCCTATGTGACGCTGGTCGAGGGAAACAGCATCGACGTCAGCACCGGGCTCTGATAAGGGGGCGCACCCCTCGGATCGCCGAGTCGCATCGCCGCCCTGCCCGGGCGGCGATTGAATTGAACGAGAAGGCCCTCCCTCAAGAGGGCAGGTAGCAACGGAAGACAGCAAGATGGCGTTGAAATCGTACAATCCTACGACGCCGGGCCAGCGCGGGCTGGTTCTGATCGACCGTTCGGAGCTTTGGAAAGGCCGCCCCGTCAAGTCCCTCACCGAGGGTCTGTCGAGCAAGGGCGGACGGAACAACACCGGGCGGATCACGATGCGTCGGCGCGGCGGCGGGGCCAAGCGGCTCTACCGTATCGTGGACTTCAAGCGGCGCAAGTACGACGTGCCCGGCAAGGTCATCCGGATCGAATACGACCCGAACCGGACCGCCTTCATCGCGCTCGTCGGCTATGCCGATGGTGAGCAGGCCTATATCCTCGCCCCGCAGCGCCTCGCGGCGGGCGACACGGTCGTCGCCGCCGCCCGGGCCGACATCAAGCCGGGCAATGCGATGCCCTTCACGGCGATGCCGATCGGCACGATCGTCCACAATGTCGAGCTGAAGCCCGGCAAGGGTGGCCAGATCGCCCGCGCCGCCGGCACCTACGCGCAGTTCGTGGGCCGCGATGGCGGCTACGCGCAGATCCGCCTCTCCTCGGGCGAGCTTCGCCTCGTGCGCCAGGAGTGCATGGCGACGGTCGGCGCGGTTTCGAATCCCGACAATTCGAACCAGAACTTCGGCAAGGCCGGCCGCATGCGCCACTTCGGCCTGCGTCCGAAGGTTCGCGGCGTCGTCATGAACCCGATCGACCACCCGCACGGCGGTGGTGAGGGACGGACCTCCGGCGGCCGTCATCCGGTCACGCCCTGGGGCCGGCCGACGAAGGGCGCGCGCACCCGTTCGAACAAGGCGACCACGAAATTCATCCTGCGCTCGCGCCATCAGAAGAAGAAGCGGTAAGGAGCCATCATGTCACGTTCTGTCTGGAAGGGCCCCTTCGTCGACGCGTTCGTTCTGAAGAAGGCCGAGAAGGCCCGCGAGTCGGGCCGCAACGAAGTCATCAAGATCTGGTCGCGCCGCTCGACGATCCTGCCGCAATTCGTCGGACTGACCTTCGGCGTCTACAACGGCAAGAAGCATATCCCGGTCAATGTCACCGAGGACATGATCGGTCAGAAGTTCGGCGAGTACAGCCCGACCCGTACCTACTACGGTCACGCGGCTGACAAGAAAGCGAAGCGGAAGTAAGCCATGAGCAAGGAAAAGAACCCTCGCCGCGTGGCGGACAACGAAGCGATGGCCGTGAGCCGGATGCTCCGCACCAGCCCGCAGAAGCTCAACCTCGTCGCCGCGATGATCCGCAACAAGCCGGTCGACAAGGCGCTCTCCGACCTCACCTTCTCGAAGAAGCGGGTCGCCGAGGACGTGAAGAAGACGCTGCAGTCCGCGATCGCCAACGCCGAGAACAACCACGGGCTCGACATCGACGAGCTCGTCGTCGCCGAGGCCTGGGTCGGCAAGAACATGGTCCTGAAGCGCGGCCGTCCGCGCGCCCGCGGCCGCTTCGGGCGCATCCTGAAGCCGTTCGCGCAGGTGACGATAAAGGTGCGGCAGGTCAGCGAGGAGACCGCGTAATGGGTCAGAAGATCAATCCGATCGGCCTGCGCCTGCAGGTCAACCGTACCTGGGACAGCCGCTGGTTCGCCGACGGCAAGGAATACGGCAAGCTGCTTCACGAGGACATCGCGATCCGCGATTACATCAAGAAGCATGCCTCCCAGGCCGGCATCAGCCGCATCGTGATCGAGCGCCCGCACCGCAAGTGCCGCGTCTCGATCCACGCCGCGCGTCCCGGCGTCATCATCGGCAAGAAGGGCGCGGATATCGAGACGCTCCGCAAGGCGCTCTCGAAGTTCACCCAGTCCGAGCTGCACCTCAACATCGTCGAGGTCCGCAAGCCCGAGATCGACGCCGCGCTGGTGGCCGAGAACATCGCGCAGCAGCTCGAGCGCCGCGTCTCCTTCCGCCGTGCGATGAAGCGCGCGGTGCAGAACGCGATGCGCATGGGCGCGCTCGGTATCCGGGTGAACGTCGGCGGCCGCCTCGGTGGCGCCGAGATCGCGCGGACCGAATGGTATCGCGAGGGCCGGGTGCCGCTGCACACGCTCCGCGCCGATATCGACTACGCGCTCGCCGAGGCCTCGACCGCCTACGGCATCATCGGGATCAAGGTCTGGATCTTCAAGGGCGAGATCCTCGAGCACGATCCGCAGGCGCGCGACCGTCGTCAGGCCGAGTTGCAGGAAGGCGGCGGCGGCATGCGTCCGCGCGGCCGCGACCGCGACCGCGACGCGCGCTGACCGGGAGATAGAATACGATGCTTTCACCGAAGCGCACCAAGTTCCGCAAGCAGTTCAAGGGCCGCATCCATGGCGATGCCAAGGGCGGCACCGAGATCACCTTCGGCCATTACGGCCTGAAGGCGACCGAGCCGGAACGCATCACCGCGCGTCAGATCGAGGCGGCCCGCCGCGCGCTGACCCGCCACATGAAGCGCCAGGGCCGCGTCTGGATCCGCATCTTCCCCGACGTGCCGGTCACGAAGAAGCCGACCGAGGTCCGCATGGGCAAGGGCAAGGGTTCGGTTGAGTTCTGGGCCGCCAAGGTCAAGCCCGGCCGGATCATGTTCGAGATCGAGGGCGTGAACGAGGAGGTCGCCAAGGAGGCGCTCCGCCTCGCCGCGATGAAACTCCCGATCAAGTGCCGGTTCGTGAGCCGCGAAGACTGGTAAGGCGGGCGAATTCGCCCAATCCTGCTCCATTCCGAGACAATGCCCGCCGATGGTTTCGGCGGGCATTGTCCGTTTCTCGCGCCGCTTTCTGACGCCTCTCGACAACGGGTGGCCCGCCGGCGGCGCAGCTACATCGCGTCGCGTTGGAAGAGGCCCCCCTGCCGTGCGACACTGCGAGTATAGATCGAAGATCGGAGGGGTTGGAGATGTCGTTTCGCCGAGTAATTTACGTTGGAATTATGGCCGCTCTGCTCGGATGTTCTGGCGCTGATGACGGAACGGCTTCCTGGGTTGGAGACGAGTCCAGCCTGTCGCGAGCCGTCTTCAGTGTGAACTGACCGAGAACCTGTAGCGGCCGGCAGCGGCTCGGCGAAACGATCGGGATTGGGAGGGCTGCCGGGGCAGCCGAGCTAGACGCCGCCCCCGCCCCCGCCGTCGGAGCAGGAGCTCGAACCGCCACCGTCGCAATGGGCGGCCGATGTTGCGACGAACGCGGTGGCGGCGATGGCGCCGGTCGAGGGATCGTCGTTCGACCCGGGGCGGGACGTGGCACCGCGACGTTCCGCGAGGGCGCGGCGGAGCGTGAGCACGCCGATGATCGCCACGGCCAGCAGGGGCAGCGCGGCGCCGATAATGATCGCTAGAATGGTGAATGGGGGCATGGGCGACCCTCCGGTTCATGGTCCCGCGACTCTCTAGCACGCATTTTCGCCGGATGGGATAGGGGGTTCTCTGCCCGAACTGCCACTTCGCCGGTTGCATTCCCGCGCCGTTGCGCGTAAACGGCCCGCTCACCATGAACTCCGCCAGAATCAGGGTGACCCGTTTCGGGGGCCCTCTGGCGATGTTGAAAGGATAGACTCATGGCCATCAAGGCGGCCGATCTCCGGGCGAAGACGCCCGACCAGCTGCGTGATCAGCTGGCGGCGCTGAAGAAGGAGTCCTTCAACCTGCGTTTCCAGCGGGCGACCGGACAGCTCGAGAACACCGGGCGGATGCTGACCGTCCGCCGCGACGCCGCGCGCGTCAAGACGATCCTCAACGAGAAGGCCGCCGCCGCGGCTGGTTCCGATCAGAAGGCGGAGGCCTGACATGCCCAAGCGTATTCTCCAGGGTACCGTGACGAGCGACAAGAACGACCAGACGGTCACCGTCCTGATCGAGCGCCGCTTCACCCACCCGGTGATGAAGAAGACCGTGCGGATGTCGAAGAAGTATCGCGCGCACGACCCGAACAACCAGTTCAAGGTCGGGGATACCGTCCGCATCCAGGAATGCGCGCCGATTTCCAAGACCAAGCGCTGGGAAGTGCTTGCCGGGGACGTCCAGGCCGAGGCCTGAGGCGTTCCTCGCATTTGTCGAAACCGCGGGACCCGTTCCCGCAGGTCGGGAGTAACGACTAATGATCCAGATGCAGACCAATCTGGATGTCGCTGACAACTCCGGCGCCCGCCGGGTTCAGTGCATCAAGGTTCTGGGCGGATCCAAGCGGAAGTACGCCTCCGTCGGCGACATCATCGTGGTGTCGGTGAAGGAGGCTATTCCGCGTGGCCGTGTGAAGAAGGGCGATGTCCGCAAGGCCGTCGTCGTGCGCACCGCCAAGGAAGTCCGCCGCGAGGATGGCACCGCCATCCGTTTCGACCGCAACGCCGCGGTGATCCTCAACAACCAGAACGAGCCGATCGGCACCCGTATCTTCGGTCCGGTCGTGCGCGAACTGCGTTCGAAGAATTTCATGAAGATCATCTCGCTCGCGCCGGAGGTGCTCTAGATGGCCGCGAAACTCCGCAAGGGCGACAAGGTCGTCGTGCTCGCCGGCAAGGACAAGGGCAAGCAGGGTGAGATCACCCGCGTGATGCCGAAGGACAACAAGGCCGTGGTCGAGGGCGTCAACATCGCCATCCGCCACCAGCGCCAGTCGCAGTCCAGCCAGGGCGGCCGCCTGCCGGTCGCGATGCCGATCGACCTCTCGAACCTCGCGCTCGTCGATGCGAACGGCAAGGCGACCCGCGTCGGCTTCCGCGTCGAGGGCGACCAGAAGGTGCGCTTCGCCAAGACCACCGGGGAGGCGATCTGATGCTCGACGCTACCGATTACACGCCGCGCCTCGAGACGCTCTACCGCGACAAGATCCGGGCGGCGCTCAAGGAAGAGTTCTCCTACAAGAACGACATGCAGATCCCGCGGCTCGACAAGGTCGTCCTCAACATGGGCGTCGGCGAGGCCGTGTCGGATTCCAAGAAGATCCGTTCAGCCGAGGCCGATCTCGCGCTGATCGCCGGCCAGAAGCCGATCATCACCAAGGCCAAGAAGTCGATCGCCGGCTTCAAGGTCCGCGAGGAGATGCCGCTCGGCATCAAGGTCACGCTGCGCCGCGACCGGATGTACGAGTTCCTCGACCGGCTGATCACCATCGCGATGCCGCGCATCCGCGACTTCCGCGGGGTCAACCCCAAGAGCTTCGATGGCCGCGGCAACTACGCCATGGGCCTGAAGGAGCATATCGTGTTCCCGGAGATCAACTTCGACAAGATCGACCAGGTCTGGGGCATGGATATTGTCATCTGCACCACCGCGAAGACCGACGCGGAGGCGAAGGCGCTGTTGAAGCAGTTCAACATGCCCTTCACGGCGTGACGCGGGGGAAAGGTTAGAGATGGCTAAAGTCAGCATGATCAACCGCCAGAAGAAGCGTGAGGCTCTTGTGGCGAAATACGCGGAGAAGCGCGCCGAACTGAAGTCGGTCGCCCGCGACGAGTCCCGCCCGATGGAAGAGCGTTTCAAGGCGCAGCTTCGCCTCGCGAAACTGCCGCGCAACTCCTCGGCCACCCGCCTGCACAACCGGTGCGAGGTCACTGGCCGTCCGAAGGCGTATTACCGCAAGCTCCGGATGTCGCGTATCGCGCTCCGCGACTTCGCCTCGCGCGGGCAGATCCCGGGCATGGTCAAGTCGAGCTGGTAAGGGGGAACGGATATGTCGATGAATGATCCCCTGGGCGATATGCTCACCCGCATCCGCAACGCCTCGATGCGCGGCAAGTCCACCGTCCGCACGCCCGCCTCGAAGATCCGCCGCTGGGTTCTCGACGTGCTGAAGGACGAGGGCTACATCCGCGGCTACGCGGACGTGACCTCCGCCAACGGACTGCCCGAGCTCGAAGTGTCGCTGAAGTACTTCGACGGCGCCCCGGCGATCCGCGAGCTTCGCCGCGTGTCCAAGCCCGGCCGTCGCGTCTATTCGGGCGTGAGCGACATCCCGCAGGTCCGCCAGGGCCTCGGCGTCGCCATCGTCTCGACCCCGAAGGGCGTGATGACCGACGCGCATGCGCGCACCGCCAATGTCGGCGGTGAAGTGCTCTGCACGGTGTTCTGAGGAGAGGGCAATGTCTCGTATTGGCAAGAAACCGGTCGAGCTGCCCGGTGGCGTGACCGCCGCCGTCTCCGGCCAGACCGTCTCGGTGAAGGGGCCGAAGGGCACCCGCGAATTCACCGCGACCGACGATGTGACCATCGCCGTCGAGGACAACGCCGTGAAGGTGACGCCGCGCGGCACCTCGAAGCGCGCGCGCCAGCAGTGGGGCATGTCCCGCACGCAGGTCGCGAACCTCGTTGATGGCGTGACCAAGGGCTTCAAGAAGGAAATGGACATCACCGGCGTGGGCTACCGCGCCGCCGTCCAGGGCAAGGTCCTGAAGCTCTCGCTCGGCTACAGCCATGACGTCGATTTCGCGATTCCGGAGGGCGTGACCATCACGACCCCGAAGCCGACCGAGATCATCGTCGAGGGCATCGACCAGCAGGTCGTGGGCCAGGTGGCGGCGAACATCCGCGAATGGCGCAAGCCCGAGCCCTACAAGGGCAAGGGCATCAAGTACCGCGGCGAGTTCATCTTCCGCAAGGAAGGCAAGAAGAAGTAAGGAGCGCTCATCATGGCGAACAGCAAGAGAGAGTTGTTCCAGAAGCGCCGCCTGCGCGTCCGGAACAAGCTGCGGGGACTGGCCAACGGCCGTCCGCGTCTCAGCGTCCATCGGTCCTCGAAGAACATCTCCGTCCAGCTCATCGACGACGTTCAGGGGCGCACCCTGGCCGCCGCCTCGACGCTCGACAAGGATCTGGGTCTCAAGGGCAAGAACAACGTCGAAGCCGCCGCGAAGATCGGCACCGCGATCGCCGAGCGTGCCAAGGCCGCCGGTGTCGAGGAGGTCTATTTCGATCGTGGCGGGTTCCTCTTTCACGGGAAGGTCAAGGCGCTCGCCGACGCCGCCCGTGAAGGCGGCCTGAAGTTCTGAGGGAGACGAGAATGGCAAGGGAAGATAAACGCCGGGATCGCCGCGACCGCGACGAGAACCCGGAATTCGCCGATCGTCTCGTGGCGATCAACCGTGTGTCGAAGACCGTGAAGGGCGGCAAGCGCTTCGGTTTCGCGGCGCTCGTCGTCGTCGGTGACCAGAAGGGCCGTGTCGGCTACGGCAAGGGCAAGGCCCGGGAGGTTCCCGAGGCGATCCGCAAGGCGACCGAGCAGGCGAAGCGCCAGATGATCCGCGTGCCGCTCCGCGAGGGCCGGACGCTGCACCACGACATGGCCGGCCGTCACGGCGCGGGGCGCGTCGTCATGCGCGCCGCTCCCGCCGGTACCGGCATCATCGCGGGCGGTCCGATGCGCGCGGTCTTCGAGATGCTCGGCGTCCATGACGTCGTCTCGAAGTCGCTGGGCAGCCAGAACCCCTACAACATGATCCGGGCGACGATCGACGGGCTGCAGAGCCAGACGAGCCCGCGTCAGGTCGCGCAGCGTCGGGGCAAGAAGGTCGCGGACATCCTGCCGCGCACCGATGCGCCGACCGAGGCGCCCGCCGAGCAGCCGGCCGAAGCCGCGCCCGCCGAGGCGTGAGGAGAGGGACAATGGCAACCATCGTCGTCAAGCAGATCGCCTCGCCGATCCGCCGCCCCAAGGTCCAGCGCGCGACGCTGATCGGCCTCGGCCTCAACAAGCTCAACCGCACCCGCGAACTGCCGGACACCCCGGCGACCCGCGGCATGGTGGCGAGCATCCCGCATCTCGTCACGATCGTCGAAGAGCGCGCCTGAGGCGTTGGCTCCACGAGCGGAGAATGCGCGACGCCCCGGTCTCTGGCCGGGGCGTTTGCTTTTGTGCGCGGCTATGCTCCCGCACGCTGACCGTTCTTTCCTCGCACGAAAAGAACTGCGTAGATGCTCGGGCCGGTCCGGGCTGAAGGGGCCGGTGTCCCGTGTTGTCCGGCGCGGGCTCGGATCGCCAATGCGCCGGTGTGGAGATGAATATGGCGGAAAAGCCCAAGATAGTTCTGGTGCATGGTTTCTGGGGAGGAGCCGCCCATTGGTCGAAGGTGATCCTCGGACTGACCGCGATGGGATACGAGGATCTCCACGCGGTCGAGAACCCGCTGACCTCTCTGGCCGATGACGCGGAGCGGACGCGCAAGATGGTTCGGCAACTCGAAGGGCCGGTCGTGCTCGTGGGGCATTCCTATGGCGGGGCGGTCATCACCGAGATGGGCGATCTCCCGAACGTCAAGGCGCTGGTCTATGTGGCGGCCTTCGCGCCCGACGCGGGCGAGAGTCCGGGGGGCATCTCGCAGGCCAAGCCCCCGGCTGCCTTCGCAAACATCGCGCCGGACAGCGACGGCTATCTCTGGATTGCCCAGGACAAGTTCCGCGAGAGCTTCTGTCAGGACCTCGGCGAGGATGAGGCCCGCGTCATGGCGGTGACGCAGAAGGCGCCGCCGGGCGGGACCTTCGGGGATGCGATCACGGCGCCCGCCTGGCGGGCCAAGCCCTGCTGGTATCAGATCTCGTCCGAGGATCGCATGATCCATCCCGAAAATCAGGAGATGATGTCCGCGCGGATGTCGCCGGAGAAGGTGATCACACTCTCCGCCAGCCATGCGTCGCTTGCCTCCTGCCCGGACGACGTGTGCGCGCTGATCGACGCGGCTTGCCAGGCGTAAGGGCGGACCCGAACGGGGCCCGTCCGGCGCGCGGCGAAGCCCCGTCCACGTCGCCCGCGTGCTCCGGAACGGAGGCGACTGACTTTCTTCCCGCGGAAGACCGAAACACGCGCTCGACTGACAGCACGCTTGTCGTGAGAGGGGCGCTACAAGCAAGGCGAGCGGCGTGACCTTCGCGCCGCCGCCCCCGCCCGCGGATGGTCCTGTTGAAGCTCACACCTCGTCGAGGAAGGTCACCTGGCCCTCGTGGAGGTCATAGACGGCCCCGACCACCTTTAAGCGGCCCTGGTCCAGTCCTTCGCGGATGATCGGGCTCTGCTCTGTCACGTGGGCGACGACGCGCCGCACATTGGCGGTGACCGCGTTCGCGATCGGATCGCCCTCCAGCTCCTGCGCCGCCAGGACGGCCGGTACGATCGGCTCCACCATGTCGCCGATGTGGCCCGGGAAGGTGGCGTCGTTGGCGACGACCTCCATCGCCGCCTGGACCGCGCCGCAGCGTTCGTGTCCCAGCACGACGACGAGCGGCACGCCGAGGGGGCCGACCGCGTATTCGACCGAGCCGAGCGCCGCCGTGTCGACGGTGTTCCCGGCCACCCGGATGATGAAGAGCTCGCCAAGGCCGCGGCCGAACAGGAGTTCCGGCGGGACGCGGGAATCGGAACAGCCGACGAGCACGGCGAAGGGGGCCTGCCCCTCGGCGATCTCCATGCGGCGCGCGCGGGTGTCAGCGCCGCGATAGGGCGCGTCGGTGACGTAGTTCGCATTGCCCTCGCGGAGCAGGGCGAGCGCCTCGTCGGCGGTCAGATGCGTGGTCACGGCATGCGCGGCGGTCTCTTCCGCCCGCGCGGCCCCGGCGGAGGCGGCCGCCAGTCCCGCCAGCGATCCAAGCGCCCCCCGGCGCGTCGTCACGAGCTTTCCCGTCATGAGTTTCGACATCTCGCCCCCCCTTGGTTCCGCCGGGGCACGATCGCGGGACGAGTCGCCGATTACGCGCGCGCCCACCGACTCGATGTTCGTAATACGATAAACCCGGGACCGGCGACGGGCAAGGAAGATGGGCAACGCGTCGGTCCGCGAACGGGGCGTCGATCGCGGCTTGCCTCCGCGCGGTGGTCGCGTCGCGTCAGGTGTCGGGTGGAGCCACGGGCGTAGGGAACTCGCCCGGCTGGCTCTGCCCTCAGGCGGTGCCACTGCGCGCCGGGGGTGCTCCCGGCCCGGCCGCGCGTAGCCGGAGCTGAGGGCCCCGCCGATCGGCGGGGCCCTTCTGCTAGAGGATCAGGCTCACCGCGATCACCATCGGAAGCGACACGAGGGACGCGAGCGATGTGACGACGGTCAGCGTTTTCAGGGCGCCGGTCGTGGACAGGCCGAGCAGCGCCTTGAACATCCAGAAGAAGTTGCTGTTGACCTGCACCGCGAAGAGCGAACCCGACGCGATGGCGAGCCCCATGACCACCGGCGATACCGAAAGCTGCGGCAGGAGCGGTCCGACGATGCCGGCCGCGGTCAGCGCGGCGACCGAAACCGATCCGATGGCGAGGTGCAGGGTCGCGGCGATGAACCAGGCCAGCAGCAGGCTCAGCAGCACCGGGCCGCCCGCTTCGGCCGAGAACAGCCCGCCCAGTGTGTCAGCCATTCCGGAGACGGAAATGACTTCGCCGAGCGAGCCGCCGACGCCGGTGATGAGAAGGATCTCGCCGCTGGTGCGGAACCCTTCGGAGAGCGCCGTGGCGGTGCGCTCGACCCCGATCGACCGCCGCGCCAGAATGTAGGCGAGGATGAGGCCGACGAAGAGCGCGAAGGTGGCATTGCCGATGAACTCGATGAAGCTGTTCTCGATACCTGCCAGGCTGGCGAAGGCGCCGAAGGCGATCATCAGCAGGGGTACCAGGATCGGCGCCACCGAGACGCCGAGCGTCGGCACGTCGGCATCGTGTTCCACGTCGATCTCGCGGTCGTGGGCTTCCATCTCCTTCATGGACTCGTCCACGTCCTCGTCGGTCGCAGGCTTCCAGTAGCCGAAACGCAGCAGGAGCTGGAAGAGCAGCGTGGTGATGAGCGCCGTCGAGAGGCCGATGGCGAAGCCCCAGAACAGCCAGGCCCCGAGGGTCACGTTGACCTGCCCCGCGATCAGGATCACCGCGAGCCCAGGCACCACGAAGACATAGCCCGAGAAGATCCCGGTACCGATGGCGCCCGCGAGCAGTGGCAGGCCGCGCGGCCCGAGATGCGGCGCGGCCGAGCGCGCGACCGGCGAGGCGAGCACGACCTGCACGTCGACATAGATCGACGGAAAGATCGTCGACATCGCCCCGGCCATGGCATAGGGCAGCCGCTTCGGCCCGACCGCCGAGACAAGCGCCGAGACCATCCGCTTGAACGCTCCGGTGGCGTGGAGCAGCGAGCCGATGACGACGCCGAAGCCGATCAGGAGCCCGACCTTGGCCATGATCTCGCCGAAGCCGAGCGTGATCGCGCCCAGCGTTTCGGTGAAACCGACCCCGCTCGCGAGCCCGAGGTAGAGCGAACCCAGCACCAGAGAGATGACCGGATCGACCTTGTACCGGATGATGAGTCCGATGACGATGACGATCGCGATCGCGGTATGCAAGACAACCATGGCATTCCCCCGCTTTCACTTTTTGCGGGCAGCATAGTCCCGCCCAGACGAGATCGTCATCGGCAAAAGTGGTTCCGTGGAAGAAACTTGGCGCGCGACGACGGCGCCAGCCGCGCGGCGCTCCCGGCATCGAGTTGCGCGGGGTCTTGTGCGACGGACATATCCCGTGTATGTGCCCGCACTCCCCGATGGGGGGCTCAAGAGTGCAACGCCGTGTCCGCCCGCATTCGTCGCTCGTGGGGCGCGTCCGGCCAGAGGAGAAGCGACATGAAACTGAACGAACTGCGAGACAATCCCGGCGCCGCCCGCTCCAAGAAGCGCGTCGCCCGCGGTCCCGGCTCCGGCAAGGGCAAGACCGCCGGCCGCGGCATCAAGGGTCAGAAGTCCCGCTCGGGCGTGGCGATCAACGCCTACGAGGGCGGCCAGATGCCGCTCTACATGCGCCTGCCGAAGCGTGGCTTCAACAAGCCGAACGTGGCGCGCTACGCGGTCATCAACCTCGGCATCCTGCAGAAGTTCGTCGAGGCCGGCAAGATCGACGCGGGCCAGGCCGTGACCGAGGAAACGCTGGTGGCTTCCGGCATCGTCCGCCGCCGCCTCGACGGTGTGCGGCTCCTCGCCAAGGGCGAAGTGACCTCGGCCATCAACCTCACCGTCACCGGCGCCTCCAAGGCCGCCGTCGAGGCGATCGAGAAGGCCGGCGGCTCGGTCACGGTGACCGGCGCGACGGCGGCTCCGGCGCAGGAATAAGGCTTGTGGCCGCCGCGGCGGCTGCGTAAATCAGTGCTGTTTTCGCGCCGTCGGGTGCCCGGAAACGGGTCCGGCGGCGCATCCATGAAGGGGGCCTCGCATGGCATCGGCAGCGGAACAGATGGCCGCCAACCTCAGTTGGGGCACGTTCGGCAAGGCGAAGGATCTGCAAAGCCGCATCCTCTTCGCCATCGGACTTCTGATCGTCTACAGGTTCGGCACCTACATCCCCGTTCCCGGCATCGACGCGAGCCAGCTCCAGAGCTTCTTCGAGCAGCAGAGCGCCGGACTGGGCGGAATGCTCAACATGTTCACCGGCGGCGCGGTGTCGCGCATGGCGATCTTCTCGCTCGGGATCATGCCCTATATCTCGGCATCGATCATCGTCCAGCTTCTGACCTCGATGATGCCCTCGCTCGCGGCGCTGAAGAAGGAAGGCGAGGCGGGGCGCAAGAAGATCAACCAGTACACCCGCTACGGCACGGTGCTGCTCGCCACCTTCCAGGCCTACGGGCTCGCGATCGGGCTCGAGACCCAGGGGCTCGCGACCAATCCGGGCTGGTTCTTCCGCTTCGAGGTGATGATCACGCTGGTCGGCGGCACGATGTTCCTGATGTGGCTCGGCGAGCAGATCACCGCGCGGGGCATCGGCAACGGCATCTCGCTCATCATCTTCACCGGCATCGTGGCGGAGCTTCCGGCCGCGCTGGCGCAGTTCTTCACACAGGGCCGCACCGGCGCGCTCAGCCCCGCGGTCATCATCGGGATGATGGTGATGGCGGTGGCGGTCATCGCCTTCGTGGTCTTCATGGAGCGCGCGCTTCGCAAGATCCACATCCAGTATCCCAAGCGCCAGGTCGGCATGAAGGTCTATGGCGGCGAAAGCTCCAACCTGCCGATCAAGGTGAACCCGGCGGGCGTCATTCCCGCGATCTTCGCCTCGTCGCTCCTGCTCCTGCCCGCGACGATCACCACCTTCGCGGGGACGACTGGCGGCGGGGGCTGGCTGAGCTACGTCGCGGCCTACATGGGGCATGGCCAGCCGCTCTATCTCATCGTCTTCGCCGGGCTGATCGTGTTCTTCAGCTATTTCTACACCGCGAATGTCGCGTTCAAATCAGACGACGTGGCGGAGAACCTGAAGAAGCAGGGCGGTTTCATTCCGGGCATCCGGCCGGGGCAGCAGACCATCGACCGGCTCGACTATATCGTCACCCGGGTCCTGGTGATCGGTTCGGCCTATCTGGCCGCGGTCTGCATGCTGCCCGAGATTCTGATCTCCCGGTTCTCGCTGCCGTTCTACTTCGGAGGCACTTCCCTCCTGATCGTTGTTTCGGTAACCATGGACACGATCACTCAGATACAGTCCCACATGCTCGCGCACCAATACGAAGGGCTGATCGAGAAATCGCGACTCCGAGGGAAGGGACGAGGAAAACCGAGACGATGAACATCATTCTGCTAGGCCCGCCCGGCGCGGGCAAGGGAACCCAGGCGCGGCGGCTCGTGGAAGAGCACGGCATGGTTCAGCTCTCCACCGGGGACATGCTCAGGGCGGCCAAGACGTCCGGCACCGAGATGGGGAACAAGGTCGCCGAGGTGATGGCACGGGGCGATCTCGTCACCGATGACATCGTGATCGGCCTGATCTCCGAACAACTCGACGGCGAGGCCGGCCAGCACGGGCTCATCTTCGACGGTTTCCCGCGCACGCTCGCCCAGGCGGACGCGCTCGGCAAGCTGCTCGACGAGAAGGGCAAGACGCTCGACTCCGTCGTCGAGATGAAGGTCGATGACGACGCGCTGGTGGACCGGATTTCCGGGCGCTTCACCTGCTCGAAATGCGGCGAGGTCTATCACGACACGACCAAGCCCACGGCCAAGGAAGGCGTCTGCGACGTCTGCGGCTCGACCGAGTTCACGCGCCGGGCGGATGACAACCCCGACTCGGTCCGCGTGCGGCTCATGGCCTACTACCGCTCGACCGCGCCGCTGATCGGCTACTATCATGCCAAGGGCAAGCTCGTGAGCGTCGATGGTCTTGGCGAGATCGATACGGTCGCGGCCGACATCAAGCAGGGCCTCGGCCTCTGACGCCAGGGTCTCCGAGGGGGCCACGCTTTTCCCGATGCCGCCGGTTCCGCCGGCGGCATCGTCATTTCCGACAGGGTGTGCGTGGCCTCACCCTGATGAGGGCGAGGCCGGGCGTATCCCGTCGCCTGGCGAAGCGCCGGCACGGCGCCTTGAAACCGGCCGCCCGGATGGCCATCTCAGCGCCGCAACATATTCCTTGACAAACGCCCCGAACCGCCCTTGACGCCGGTTTAGGGATTTCTATACTCCGCGCTCTCTCGAAAGAGAGTCGTTCCCCTACCTTTCACCTCGGGGGACGCGGGATGCTTGGCCCAGGGATGAGGGTATCGGAGCCCGCCGTCGGGATCGGTGGGCTATGACTTTTGGTTAGGGGCAGGCTGACGGCCCGACGGATGAACGGAGCACGACCTTGGCGCGCATAGCTGGCGTTAACATTCCCACGAACAAGCGGGTGCAGATCGCACTCACCTATATCACCGGTATCGGCAACTCGACCGCGAAACAGATGTGCGAGGCGCTGGAGATCGCCGACAATCGTCGCGTGAACGATCTGAGCGATGCTGAAGTGCTGAAGATCCGCGAGTACATCGACGCGAATCTGATGGTCGAGGGGGACCTTCGGCGCGAGACCTCGATGAACATCAAGCGGCTGATGGACCTCGGCTGCTATCGCGGCCTGCGGCATCGCCGTGGTCTCCCGGTGCGCGGTCAGCGGACCCACACCAACGCACGCACGCGCAAGGGCCCCGCGAAGGCCATCGCCGGCAAGAAGAAGTAAGGAGGCCGGACCATGGCTCGCGAAAAGGCGCGTCTGAAGCGCAAGGAACGCAAGAACATCTCGACCGGCGTCTGCCACGTCAACGCCAGCTTCAACAACACGAAGATCCTGATCGCCGACGCGCAGGGCAACGCCATCGCGTGGTCCTCCGCCGGTACGATGGGCTTCAAGGGCTCGCGCAAGTCGACCCCCTATGCCGCGCAGATGGCGGCCGAGGATGCCGGCAAGAAGGCGCAGGAGCACGGCGTTCGGACCCTCGAGGTCGAAGTTCAGGGCCCGGGCTCGGGCCGTGAGAGCGCGTTGCGCGCCCTCTCCGCGGTCGGCTTCCAGATCACCGCGATCCGCGACGTGACGCCGATCGCGCATAACGGCTGCCGTCCGCCGAAGCGCCGCCGCGTCTGACGGGTTTGTCCGTTCGGGCCGCCGCCTTTCGGGGCGCGCGGCCCCATTTTGCGTTTACCTCGGGCGTTCGCTGGCTAACGGGATCGGCCGGCGGACAGGAATGGAGGATAGAGCATGCTGATCCACAAGAACTGGCAGGAGCTGATTCGGCCGGCCGCGCTCGAGATCAAGGTCGGCGCGGACCCGCTCCGGACCGCCACCGCCGTCGCCGAGCCGCTGGAGCGGGGCTTCGGCCTCACGCTCGGCAATGCGCTGCGCCGCGTGCTCCTCTCCTCGCTCCAGGGCGCTGCGATCACCAGCGTCCAGATCGATGGCGTGCTGCATGAATTCTCGTCGGTGCCGGGCGTCCGCGAGGACGTGACCGACATCGTGCTGAACCTGAAGGGCGTGGCGATCAAGATGGAGGTCGAAGGGCCGAAGCGGGTCGAGATCCGCGCGACCGGTCCGGGCGTCGTCACCGCCGGCGACATCCAAGTCACGAACGGCATCGACGTTCTGAACCGCGACCATGTGATCTGCCACCTCGACGATGGCGCCTCGGTCTTCATGGAACTGACCGTGGAGCAGGGCAAGGCCTATGTTCCCGCCGACAAGAACCGGCCCGAGGACGCGCCGATCGGGCTCATCTCGATCGACGCGCTGTTCTCGCCGATCAAAAAGGTGAGCTACAAGGTCGAGCCGACCCGCGAGGGTCAGGTGCTGGACTATGACAAGCTGACCCTCAACGTCGAGACCGACGGCTCGGTGAAGCCCGAGGATGCGATCGCCTATGCCGCGCGCATCCTGCAGGATCAGCTCTCGGTTTTCGTCAACTTCGAGGAGCCGACCGCCGGCACCCGGACCGACGAGGCGGACGATCTCGAGTTCAACCCGCTGCTCCTGAAGAAGGTGGACGAGCTCGAACTGTCGGTCCGCTCGGCGAACTGCCTGAAGAACGACAACATCGTCTATATCGGCGACCTGATCCAGAAGACCGAGGCGGAAATGCTCCGCACTCCGAACTTCGGCCGCAAGTCGCTGAACGAGATCAAGGAGGTCCTGACCACGATGGGCCTGCATCTCGGCATGGAGATCGTCGACTGGCCGCCGGAGAACATCGAGGATCTGGCGAAGAAGTTCGAGGACCAGTTCTGAGGCGGGGCGGGCCGATACCCGCCCCTCGCCACCACCATCCCGGGCAATTCCGCCCCAAGGAGGCGGTCCCACGCAGGGCCGCCGGACAAAGCACAACGGAACGACAAGGAAGAACGACATGCGTCACGGCCACGGCTACCGCAAGCTGAACCGCACCCACGAACACCGCAAGGCGATGTTCGCGAACATGGTCTCCTCGCTCATCGAGCATGAGCAGATCAAGACCACGCTCCCGAAGGCGAAGGAGCTGAAGCGGATCGCGGACCGGATCATCACGCTCGGCAAGCGCGGCGACCTGAACTCCCGTCGCATCGCCGCCGCCGAAATCCGGCAGGACGCGGCGGTCGCGAAGCTCTTCGAAACGCTCGCGCCCCGCTACAAGGACCGCAACGGCGGCTATACCCGCGTCCTGAAGGCCGGATTCCGCTATGGCGACGCCGCGCCGATGGCGATCATCGAGCTCGTGGACCGCGATCCGGCCGCGAAGGGCGCCGCCGACAAGGCCCGCGTCGCGGCCGAGGAAGCCGCCGAGGCCTGAGCCCGGCTGCCCGGAATTTTCGGGGGCCGTCCTTCGGGGCGGCCCTTTCGCATTCGGGGCTATGAGAGGGCCCGGTACATCACCAGTGCGTCGACATAGCCGAGGCGGGGGTGGCGGAAGGCGCCGGGCAGCCGGCCGACCGTGTCGAAGCCCATTTGCTCCCAGAGCCGGATCGCGCCCACGTTCGTGGCGACGACGAAATTGAACTGCATCGTCCGGAAGCCGCGTTCCCCCGCCTTTTCGAGCGAATGCGCGCACATCTCCCGTGCGACGCCCTGGCCGCGCGCCGCCTCGCCGGTCACGTAGCCGCAGTTGCAGACATGCGCCCCGCCGCCCGACTGGTTGGCACGCAGATAATAGGTGCCGAGGATCGTCCCGGCGCGCTCCGCGACGAAGCTGTCGCGATCGGGGCCGAGCCAGTAGTCGAGCGCCTCGGTTTCGGCGATGTCGGAGGGTATCGTATAGGTCTCGCCGCCCCGGATCATCGGCTCGAGGATGGCCCAGACGGCGGCGCGGTCGCGGGGCTCGGCCGGGCGGATCGTGAGGGGGGGAAGGGTCATGGCATTGTTCCGCGGTCGTTGCCTTCGCACCTGCGCATAGTCGGCGCCGGCGGGCAAGCCGGGGTTCCCTCGCCACCCGCGCCGGCCTAAGGAGGGCATCATGGCCGATCTCTTCGAAGACCTTCCGCCCGCGCCGAAGCCCCGCCGTGCCGCGCGGGCCGCGGAACGCGCGCGGACGGATGATGCGGCGGGCGATGCGGGCGGCGATCCGGGGAGCGAGCCGGGGCCGCGGCGGGAGGGTCCGCGTCCGCTGGCCGACCGGCTGCGGCCCACCGCGCTCCCGGAGGTGGTCGGGCAGGACCATCTGATCGGCCCCGGCGCGCCGCTCACGCGGATGCTCGAGGAAGACAGGCTCGGCTCCATCGTCTTCTGGGGGCCGCCCGGCGTCGGAAAGACCACGATCGCCCGGCTGCTCGCCGATGCGACGGATCTCTCGTTCCAGCAGGTCAGCGCGATCTTCACCGGCGTGGCCGACTTGCGGAAGATCTTCGAAGCCGCCCGCATCCGCCATGGCAATGGTCGGGGCACGCTGCTTTTCGTCGACGAGATCCACCGGTTCAATCGGGCGCAGCAGGACGCCTTCCTGCCGCTGATGGAAGACGGGACCATCGTCCTCGTCGGCGCGACGACCGAGAACCCGTCCTTCGAACTCAACGCCGCGCTCCTGTCGCGCGCGCGGGTGCTGACGCTGCGGGGGTTGAGCCCTGAAGCGCTGGGACAACTCGCCTCCCGTGCCGAGGAGATGCTCGGCCACCCTCTGCCGCTCACACCCGAGGCGCGGAATCAGCTCCTCGAGATGAGCGATGGCGACGGGCGCGCGCTTCTCAACATGATCGAGCAGATCGCCGGCGAAGGCCAGCCGCTCGATCCGAAGGAACTCGGGGAGCGGCTGAGCCGCCGGGCGTTGCGTTTCGACAAGTCGGGGGACGAGCACTACAACCTCATTTCCGCGCTGCACAAGTCGGTGCGCGGCTCCGACCCGGACGCGGCGCTCTACTGGCTCGCGCGGATGCTGAAGGGGGGCGAGGACCCGCGGTTCCTGGCACGGCGGATCACGCGGATGGCGGTCGAGGATATCGGCCTCGCCGATCCGGCGGCGCAACGGCTCTGCCTCGACGCCTGGAACACGTACGAGCGACTTGGGTCTCCGGAGGGCGAACTCGCGCTCGCCGAGGCGGTCATCTATCTCGCGCTCGCTCCGAAGTCGAACGCGGCCTACACCGCCCACAAATCCGCCATGGCGCTCGCCGAGAAGACCGGGTCGCTGATGCCGCCGAAGCATATCCTGAACGCGCCGACCCGGCTCATGAAGGACGAGGGCTACGGCGCCGGCTACGTCTATGACCACGACCTCGAATCCGGGTTTTCCGGCCAGTCCTATTTTCCGGAGGAGATGGAACGCGCCGCCCTTTACCGGCCCGCCGGCGCCGGGGTGGAGGAAAGATTGCGAAAGAGGCTGGATTTTCTCTCCGGAGAACGCGAAAAGAGTACTCGTTCTAGCGATGGTTGATCGCGCGTGGGGGGAGTTCCGCGATGCGTGAAGAAGGAACCCGGCCAGATGGCGGCCAGAAGCCCGAACGCGACGCGCCCCCTCCTGCAGCTGACCTATGTGAGCCGGGCATCCGGCTCGCTTCGGCCCGACGACCTCTCCGCGATCCATCTGGCCAGCGAACGCCATAACGGACGCCTGGGCCTGACCGGGCTGCTCCTGCATCGCGGCGATCGGTTCTTCGCCGCGCTCGAAGGTCCGGACCGGGTGCTGTTGCGCCGGATGGAAGTGATCATCGTCGATCCCCGCCATCACCAGCTGCGGATTCTCCGCGAGCGGCGCGTCGAGACACGAAGGTTCGAGAACTGGTCCTTCGCCGCGCTGCCCGACGCCGGCGCCGGTTCCGGGTCGGGTCGGGCGGAGGATGCGCTGATCACGATGCTCGCGGGGCGCCTGCCGGACGGCCTGTCGGACAGCTAGGCCGTGCGGGACGGGCAACGCTCGCGATGGTTGTGGCCCAATTCCCCTGTGAGCCTTGACAGCGATGTTTTTTCAATGAAAACACCTTCCTCCGAAGGAAAGGCTGATCGCATAGGTCTGCCAGCCTTTCGCGAATGGAAGCGAAGTTGATCCTCGCGTCGCCGGTCAGGGAGAATGTACATGCGGGTTGACGGTGGTGCCTCGCTCGTCGATTTCAGCTTCGTGTCGAGGGTCCAGCCGGACCTGCCGGAAGCGGCGTTGCGTCGGATCGCGCGCGCCGCGAACGACCGGAATCGCCGCCTGGGCCTGACCGGCATGCTCGCCTTCGCCGATGGCGTCTTCCAGCAGGTGATCCAGGGGCCTTGCGAGACGGTCATGCTGGTCGCCTGCCGCATTCTCGCCGACGCCCGTCACGAGGGGATCGAGGTGACGCGGTTCGAGCCCATCGAGCACCGGACCCATCTGGACTGGCGCGTGTTCGGGCTCGACGGTTCCGAGCATTTCTGCGCCCTGCTGGACGGCGCGCCGCCGAGAAGCCCGGCTTATCCGGAAGGCGCGGCGGTTCGGCGCGCTTGACATTCGGGCCGACGCGGCGCCTTTGAGCCCCTGATCGAAAAGGAGCGAGCGAAGCGACGTGCGCGATCCGGAACACCACCTTTGCAGCGAGGCTGGGCACCGATGACCGGGGTCCAGCGGATTCGTGTGACCGAGGATGACGGGGAGCAGCGGCTCGACCGATGGCTGCGCCGCCGCCATCCGCATGTGCCGCAGTCGCTGGTCGAGCGGCTGTGCCGCAAGGGCGAGATCCGCGTCGACGGGGGCCGGGTGCGCGCCGCGACCAAGCTCGAACCAGGCCAGGAAGTGCGCCTGCCACCGCTCCCCGACGCGGAGGAGGTGTCGCGCCCGGGGCGCGAGCCGCGGGTCTCGGAAGCGGACGCGGAGATGATGCGGGCGGCGGTGATCTATCGCGACGCCGACATCATCGCGCTGAACAAGCCGCCCGGTCTCGCGGTTCAGGGCGGCTCCGGCCAGACGCGCCACGTCGACGCGCTCGCCGAGGCGCTCAGGTTCGAGCGGGAGGACAAGCCGCGGCTTGTGCATCGCCTGGACCGGGATACGTCGGGCGTGCTGCTGCTCGCGCGGAGCCCGCGCGCCGCTCAGGGCCTTGCCCGGGCCTTCCAGTCGCGCGACGCGCGCAAGATCTACTGGGCGGTGGTCGCCGGGCATCCGGCACCCGAAATGGGGACGATCCGCTACGGACTCGTCAAGGCGCCGGGACACGGCGCGGGCGGCGAGGGGGAGAAGATGCGGGTCATCCCGCCCGATCAGGTCGCCGCCGTCGAGGGTGCGAAGCGGGCCACGACCGACTACCGCGTGATCGAAGGCGCCGGCAACCGCGCGGCCTGGGTCGCGCTCGCGCCGATCACCGGGCGGACGCACCAGCTCCGCGCCCATATGGCGGCGATCGGCAATCCGATCATCGGCGACGGCAAGTACGGCGGCAATTCGCAGGTGAACGAGGGTGACGGCTGGGGCGCGCAACTCGGCGGCGGGATCAGCCGCAAGCTGCACCTGCATGCCCGTCATCTCGACATCCGCCATCCCCTGACCGGCGCGCGGCTCAGCCTGACCGCGCCCCTGCCCGAGCATATGGAGCGGACCTGGGAGCTTTTCGGCTGGCGCGCGGCGGACGCGGACAGCGATCCATTCGAGGACATGCGATGACCGGGACGCAACTCGTCGTCTTCGACGTGGACGGCACGCTCGTCGACAGCCAGCACCTGATCGTCGCGGCGATGGAGGCCGGATTCCGGGGCGAGGATCTGACACCCCCGACGCGGACCGAGATCCTCGGCATCGTCGGCCTCTCGCTCCTGAACGCGGTCGGCGCGCTCGCCCCCGGTCTGCCGGAGGCGCGGCTCGAGCGGATCGCCGATGGCTACCGCGATGCCTTCACCGCGCAACGGACCCGCGGCGACGCGCACGCCCCGCTCTATCCCGGCGCGCGCGCGGCGCTGGACCGGCTCGCGGCCGATCCGGACGTCCGGCTGGGCGTTGCCACCGGCAAGGCGCGTCGCGGACTCGACCATGTGCTGGCGAGCCATGGGCTCGAAGGCATGTTCGAGACGATGCAGACGGCCGACAATCACCCGTCGAAACCGCATCCTTCGATGCTCGAGATCGCGCTGATCGAGACGGGGCTCCCGGCAAGTCAGGCGGTGATGATCGGGGATACCGAATTCGACATCCTGATGGGCAAGGCCGCGGGTTTCGCCACCATCGGGGTCGCCTGGGGTTATCACCCCCGGACCCGGCTCGAAGCCGCCGGTGCCGACCGGGTGATCGAGGATTACGCGGCGCTCGACGCCGCGCTCGCCGCCCTCCGGGAGAGCCGGGCATGAGCGGCTGGAACACGCGCCGCCGGTTCTGGAGCGAGGTCCATGTGGTGCCCGAGGGCGAGGGCTACGGTCTGCGCCTCGACGCGCGCGAGATCCGGACACCGGCCAAGGCAGCGCTCGTCGTGCCGACCCGCGCCTTCGCCGAGGCGCTCGCCGAGGAATGGCGGGCGATCGGGGAACAGATCGAGCCGGGTCGGCTGCCGCTGACCAAGGCGGCCAATACCGCGATCGACCGGGTGTCGCGCCACCGGGAGGCGGTGATCGACGCGATCGCGGCCTATGGCGACACCGATCTGCTCTGCTATCGCGCGGATGAGCCGGAGTCGCTGCGTGCGCGGCAGGATGCCGCCTGGCAGCCATGGCTCGACTGGGCCGAGACGACGCTCGGCGCGGCGCTCTGGCCAATCGAGGGCGTGATGCACCGTGCCCAGGACCCGTCCAGCCTCGCGGCCCTGCGACATGAGATCGCGCGTCACGACGCGCTCGGGCTGACGGCGCTCCACGATCTCGTGACCCTGTCCGGTTCGCTCGTGCTCGGGCTCGCCGTCGCGCGAGGCGCGCTGCCGGCGGCCGAGGCCTGGACGATTTCGCGCCTCGACGAAATCTGGCAGTCGGAACAATGGGGTGTCGACTATGAGGCGGAACAGGCAGCGGCCGTGCGTGAGGCGGCCTTCCTGAACGCCGAGACGATACTCGAACTGCTCGGCGCGGATGATGCGCGTTCCGCGCGCGACTGAACATTCGCACAGCGATTAGGCAAGCTGTTCCGAAGGCGAACAGAGCCTTCTTTGATTCACCTCCCCGTTGCCTTTTCCTTGACCTTTCTGACTGGCCTGTCAATTTTTCCCTAGCGTTCGAGGGATCAGCCCCGAACGCCGAATTCCGCGCGGATCCCGTATTCCTGGATCCCGAACGAACCAGAGGAACCCATGAAACAGTCTCTGATCCTCGGAACAGCGCTTGGCCTGTCGCTCGGCGCGGTCGGGGCAGCCTCCGCGGCGACGCTGGACGATGTGAAGGCGCGTGGCACGCTCAAGTGCGGCGTGAACACCGGTCTCGCGGGCTTCGCCGCGCCCGACGCCAGCGGACAATGGCATGGCTTCGATGTCGATCTCTGCTACGCGATCTCGGCGGCGATCTTCGGCGATCCGACGAAGGTCGAGTTCACCCCAACCACCGGCGAGACGCGGTTCACCGCGCTTTCCTCGGGCGAGATCGATGTTCTCGTACGCAATTCAACCTGGACCTTCACCCGTGACGTCGACCTCAAGCTCGATTTCGTCGGGGTCAATTACTACGACGGCCAGGGCTTCATCGTCTCGAAGGATCTCGGCGTCACCTCGGCCAATGAACTCGACGGCGCCACGGTCTGCATCCAGACCGGCACGACGACGGAGCTGAACCTCGCCGACTTCTTCAGCGCCAACGGGCTCAGCTATCAGCCGGTGCCGATCCAGACCGAGGCCGAAGCGCGTCAGCAGTTCCTGGCCTCCGCCTGCGACGCCTATACCACCGACGCCTCCGGCCTCGCCGCCGCCCGTGCGACCTATCCGAGCCCCGACGACTACGTGATCCTGCCGGAGATCATCTCCAAGGAGCCGCTGGGGCCGGTCGTCCGCCATGGTGACAACGACTGGGCCGATATCGTGCGCTGGACCTTCTACGCGCTGGTCGAGGCCGAGGAACTCGGTGTGACCCAGGCCAATATCGACGAGATGAAGGAGTCCGAGAATCCCGAGGTCCGCCGTCTGCTCGGCACCGAAGGCAATCTCGGCGCCATGTTCGGTCTGCCGGCCGAGTGGTCGTACAATGCGATCAAGGCCAACGGCAATTACGGCGAGATCTTCGCCGCGAACATCGGCGAGGGCACTCCGTCCAACCTCGCCCGCGGGCTGAACGCCCAGTGGAAGGACGGCGGGCTCATGTATTCCCCGCCGTTCCGCTGACGAAATGCCCCGGCCCGGACGCTCACGCGCCCGGGCCGTTTCCTTTTGAGACCCATCGATCGGGGGAGTGTCGCATGACCATGACGGGCGTCCACAGCCAGGAGCCATTCCGCCTGAGCATGTTGCTCTACGACACGCGATACCGGTCCATCACGATCCAGATCATCGCGCTGATCGCGGTTCTGACCTTCTTCGGCTGGATCGTGAGCAACACGATCGCCAACCTGCAGGCGCTGGGAAAGGACTTCAACTTCGGGTTCCTCGGCCAGCGCGCGGGCTATGACATCAGCCAGACGCTGATCCCCTATACGAACAACAGCACGCATGGCCGCGCGGCGATCGTCGGCATCCTGAACACGCTGCTCGTCGCCTTCCTCGGCTGCGTCACCGCGACGGTCATCGGCGTCATGATGGGCGTGCTGCGTCTGTCGTCGAACTGGCTGGTCGCGCGCCTCGCCTCGGTCTATGTCGAGATGTTCCGCAACGTGCCGGTCCTGCTCTGGATTCTCGCCATCATGGCGATCGTTACGGAAACCTTTCCGGCGCCCGCCGCCTTCCGCGGCGACGACCCCGCCGCCTCGATGCTGTTCGGAGGCATCGCGCTCACCAACCGCGGCGCCTATGTGCCCTGGCCGATCTTCGGCCCCGGCTGGCAGGTGGTGCTCGGCGTCTTCATCGCGTCGCTGATCGCGATCGTGCTGTTCCGCCGCTACGCGCACCAGCGGCAGGAGGCGACGGGACAGGCGCTGCCGGTCTTCTGGATCAGCCTCGCGCTCTTCGTGCTGCCGGCGCTGCTCGTCGACGCCGTGCTCGGGGCCATCACCTTCGAAGTGCCGGAACTGCAGCGGTTCAACTTCCAGGGCGGGGGCTTCCTCGACACGTCGCTGATCGCGCTCTGGTTCGCGCTCGCGCTCTATACCGGCGCCTTCATCGCCGAGATCGTGCGCGGCGGCATCCAGGCGATCTCGCGGGGCCAGAGCGAGGCGGCTTCCGCGCTCGGGCTGCGGCCGAACCGGGTGATGCGCCTCGTGGTGCTGCCGCAGGCGCTTCGCGTGATCATCCCGCCGCTGATCTCGCAGTTCCTCAATCTCACCAAGAACTCCTCGCTCGCCATCGTCGTCGGCTACGCCGACGTTCGCGCCACTCTCGGCGGGATCACGATGAACCAGACCGGCCGTGAGCTCGAATGCATGCTCCTGATGATGGGCTTCTATCTCCTCGTCAGCCTCGCGATCTCGAGCTTCATGAACTGGTACAACTCCTCCGTCGCCCTGAAGGAACGCTGAGATGGCCGAGTCACACCATGCCTTCAGCCGGTCCGACATGCTGCCGCCCCAGCCGCCGCCCGCGAGCGAGGTCGGCGTCATCGGATGGCTCCGCGCGAATCTCTTCTCCTCGATCGGCAACAGCATCCTGACCGTGCTCGCGCTCATCGCGATCTGGTGGGTCCTGTCGCATATCTGGCCCTGGTTCGCCCATGCGATCTGGAACGCCGAATCCTACCGCCAATGCCGCGAGATCGTCGCGGAGACCTGGGGGCCGGAGGCCGGCGGAGCCTGTCTCGCGGTGATCCGGGAGCGCTGGAAGCAGTTCCTGTTCGGATTCTACCCGTCCGACCTCTACTGGCGCCCCACGCTCGCCTTCATCCTGATGTTCGTGGCGCTGGCGCCGATCCTGTTCTCGCAGCTGCCGCGCAAGATGCTCTGGTTCTCGCTGATCTACCCCGGGCTCGCCTACTGGCTGCTCTGGGGCGGTTCGATCTTCGTTCCGATCGTGATCTACGCGGGCTTCGCCGCCGCCTATTACGGCTTCGTGCTGGGCGCGCGGGCGAGTGCGAGCTTCGTGGCCCCGCTGCTCGCCGCGGTCTTCGCGCTCGTCTGGTGGTTCGTGATCTCAGGCCCGCTCATCAACATCCTGCCGAACATCGGCATCCAGTCGGTGCAGTCGAAACAGTTCGGCGGCTTCATGCTGTCGGTCACGATCGGCGTCACCGGAATCGCCTTCTCGCTGCCGCTGGGCGTCCTGCTGGCGCTCGGACGGCGGTCGGATCTGTTGTTCGTCAAGGCGATCTGCGTCGGCTTCATCGAGTTCATTCGGGGCGTCCCGCTGATCGCGCTTCTGCTCGTCGCGTCGTTCCTGCTCAACATCTTCCTGCCGCCGGGGACGAATTTCGACATCATCCTGCGCGTCATCATCATGGTGACGCTGTTCTCGGCCGCCTACATGGCCGAGGTGATCCGGGGCGGGCTCGCGGCGCTGCCGCGCGGCCAGTACGAGGCGGCCGACGCGCTCGGGCTCGACTACTGGCAGGGCACGCGGCTCATCGTCATGCCCCAAGCGCTCAAGATCTCGATCCCGGGCATCGTCAATACCTTCATCGGCCTGTTCAAGGATACGACGCTGGTCTCGATCATCGGGCTTCTCGATCCGATCGGGCTCATCACCTCGATCCGCGCCAACGCCGCCTGGAATGGCATGGTCTGGGAACTCTACGGCTTCGTCGCCGTGCTGTTCTTCGTCTGCTGTTTCGGCATGTCGAAATACTCGCAGTATCTGGAGCGCAAGCTCCGGACCGATCGTCGCTGAGGAGGCTCCCATGACCGAAGCTGTGGAAGCGGAAGACCTGAAGACCCCGGACAAGAGCCATCTCGCGGTCTCCGACGAGGTTGCAATCCAGATCGTCGATATGAACAAGTGGTACGGCCAGTTCCACGTGTTGCGTGACATCAACCTGACCGTCCACCGGGGCGAGCGCATCGTCATCGCCGGCCCTTCGGGCTCGGGCAAGTCGACGCTCATCCGCTGCATCAACCGGCTGGAGGAGCACCAGAAGGGCAAGATCATCGTCGACGGCACGGAACTGACCTCCGACCTGAAGAACATCGACAAGATCCGCTCCGAAGTCGGCATGGTGTTCCAGCACTTCAACCTGTTCCCGCACCTGACGATCCTCGAGAACTGCACGCTGGCGCCGATCTGGGTCCGCAAGATCCCGAAGCGGGAGGCCGAGGAAACGGCGATGCACTTCCTCACCAAGGTGAAGATCCCAGAGCAGGCCAACAAGTATCCCGGCCAGCTCTCGGGCGGTCAGCAGCAGCGCGTGGCGATCGCCCGCTCGCTCTGCATGCGGCCGCGCATCATGCTCTTCGACGAGCCCACCTCCGCCCTCGACCCCGAGATGATCAAGGAGGTGCTCGACACGATGATCGAGCTGGCCGAGGAGGGGATGACCATGCTGTGCGTCACCCACGAGATGGGCTTCGCCCAGGCAGTCGCGAACCGGGTCATCTTCATGGATCAGGGGCAGATCGTCGAACAGAACGAGCCGAAGGAATTCTTCAACAACCCGAGGAACGAACGGACCAAGCTCTTCCTGAGCCAGATCCTCGGCCACTGAGGTCTCCGAGGCCCGCCCGCTGTCGGCGCGGCGGACCGAGGTCCGCCGCCGCTCTCACCCGAGCCGCTTCGGGATCATGAAATCGGCGAGCGTCCCCGTGCCCCAGGCCACTTCGCTCCAGTCGGCGGCGGCGAAGCTGATGACCGCCGTCGCCGCGGTCGGAAAGCGGGCGTAATCGGGATCTTCGGGCGCTTCCGCGAGCAGTTGCGTGGCGAAGGCGCCGATGCCGGGGTTGTGCCCGACCATCATCACCGAACCGCCCCTCGCCCCGCGCAGGACGCTCAGCATGTCTTCGGGTGTCGCGTGATAGAGCGCGTCGAGGAAGCGGGCGGGGGGAGGGGCCGATTCCGTGAAGAGCCGGGCGAAGGTCGACCGCGCCCGGACCGCCGCGGAGACCAGCGCCGCCTCCGGAACATGGTCCCGCGCGCGGATCCAGGCGCCGATCCGGGGCGCGTCGCCCTGGCCCCGCCTGTTCAGCGGGCGGTCGTAGTCGTCGTGGTCGCCCTTCCAGCTCGATTTCGCATGACGGACGAGGAGGAGGCGTTTCATCGCGGTGCTCCGGTGTGAAAGGCGGCCATGTGAAACTCCGACTGCCGGTGCCCGCGTAACTCGGCGCCGACCGGACAGGCCCGCCGCGCGGCGCAGCCCCTGGTGAGGCAGTCCTCTCCGTCCGGCGTATCGAGATAGGCGCGGCAGCGCGGGATGTCGTAGCCCTCGGGCGTGAGCGCGCCGACGGGGCAGGCGGTCCGGCATGGCTGCGCGCAGCCGGGACAGGGCGACGCCCCCGCCGGGGGCAGCCGGAGCCGCGGGCCGAGCGCGATCGCGCCCCGGAAAGAGACGAAGAGCCCCGCCGTCTCATGCACCAGCAATCCGACGGGCGACTCCCAGATCTGCCCTCCGCGGCGCGCCCAGGCGATGAACGGGTGCCAGGGCGGCCCGCCGAAGGGAAAGAGCGCCGAGCCGCCAAGCGCCCGCGCATGGCCGCCGATCAGGCGCCGGGACCAGCGGTCGAGCGGGTCGGGCGCTCCGTCGCGATATTCGGCCGAGCCCTCGAAGACCGGCCAGAACGCGGCCGAGGGGCCAAGCAGGACGAGTGTCCCGCATGTTTCGCCGCCGGATCGCGGGACGCCGTCCGAGGGAAGCGGGTGGAAGGCCCCCCGGATCGCGAGCCCGTCCCGCGAGACCCCCGCGGCGATCATCCCGAGATCCGGCGCCCCTGACACCTCAGCCCTTGATCAGCGTGCCCGCGCCATGCGCGGTGAAGAGCTCGAGCAGCACCGCGTGCGGTGCGCGCCCGTCGAGGATGACCACGGCGCGCACGCCGCCATCGAGCGCGTCGAGCGCGGTCTGGGTCTTCGGGATCATCCCGCCCGAGATCACGCCCTGCTCGGTCAGTTGCCGGACCTGATCCGCCGTGAGGTTGGTCAGGAGATCGCCGGCCGCGTTCTTGACGCCCGACACATCGGTCAGGAGCAGCAGCCGGTCGGCCTTCAGCGCCGCGGCGATCGCCCCGGCGGCGGTGTCGCCATTCACGTTGAAGGTCTCGCCGGCGCGCCCCGTCGCCACCGGTGCCACGACGGGAATGAAGTCGGAGCTGAGGAAGGTACGCAGCACTTCGGGGTGCATCTCGACCGGCTTGCCGACGAAGCCGAGATCGACCGACACGACCTCGCCGTCCCGGAGCACGCTGGCGAGATCCTTCTCGCAGATCATCAGGTTCGCGTCCTTGCCCGAGAGGCCGACCGCCTTGCCGCCGGCGGCGTTGATCGCCTGGACGATGCGCTTGTTGATCCGGCCCGAGAGGACCATTTCCACCACCTCGACGGTGGCGGCGTCGCTGACCCGCTTGCCCTCGACGAATTCGGACTTGATCTCGAGCCGCTTCAGCATCTCGTTGATCATTGGCCCGCCGCCGTGGACGATCACCGGATGGACGTTGCACTGTTTCATCAGCACCACGTCGCGCGCGAAATCGGCCATCGCCTCCTCGCTGCCCATCGCATGGCCGCCGAGCTTGATGACGATCGTCGCCCCGTCATAGCGCTGGAGATAGGGCAACGCCTCGGACAGGGTGCGCGCGGTGGCGATCCAGTCGCGGGTGTGGGCGGTCGATTTCTGCACGTCTCTCTCCATGTCCGGAGCGCGCCCGCGCGAGAAGTTGCACGGGCCCCGCGTTGCCAAGGAACGGGCGGGGGCATACAGTTTTGCCACCCATCGGACAAGGAGAATGGCGACATGTCGACGCATCGCCCGGTGTCGGCGGGAATTCTGGCGGCGCTCGCGCTCCCCATCGCGCTGGCGGTCACGGTTTCGGGCCCGGTGTCGGGCGTAGGGTCGGCGCGGGCTCAGGACCCGTTCAATCCGGATTGCCCCGGCCGGTTCCAGTACTATGAGGCCACGGCCCGGATGGCGGGCGCCCGTGTCAATCAGGACAGCCGGAGCGCGTCTCCGCGCGTACGCGAGGCGGCGCGCTGGCTCCGGATGGGGAATTGTCTCACCTTCTCCGATCAGCTCCGGCCGATGGTAACGCTCGGCCCGGAGGCAGGGGCCGCGGCGCGGATGCCCTCGGGGCCGGCGATCCCGCCGATCCAGCTTCATGTCGGGATCGTGACCAGCCCCGACGACGAAGCGCGGGCGATCGCCTTCTTCGCGGGCCAGGGCGTCCGCGCGCGCTCGGTCGGCGCAGCCTATCTCGGGCGGCGGATCTACATCGGCCCCTTCACCACGGCGGGCGCGCTCGACGGCGGCGCGGCGCTCGCCCGCGCGGCGGGGTTCGCCTATCCCTATCCAAGCAGTTTCTGAGGAAGAACAGCATGCGTCTTCGCCCCACCCACGCCATGATCCTGGGACTTCTGGCCTCGCTGGCGGGGTGCGCCGGCCTGCCGTCCCGTCCGCCGCTCGGCGATCCCGACAACTGCCGGGCGCAGTTCCAGCGTTATGACCAGGCGGTGCGTCTGTTCGGTTCCGCCGGCGGGAGCCTCGCGCCGGAGGGTCACACAACACAACCCTCGGCCGTCAGCCGGGCGGCGAATGCGATCATGACCGGCGGATGCCTGACCTCGGGCAATGATCTCAGGGGGATCGAGGCGTTGCAGGCCGAGCTCGGCCTTCGGACCCCGGTGAATTCCGGCGCGGCGATCGCGCCCACGGCGGTCCATGTCGGCGTGCTGACCGGCGGCTTCGTCGACGCGGGCCGCGCCGTCGCCTTCTTCCAGAGCCAGGGCTACCAGACCCGGACGATCGGCGCGGAGCGGCTCGGGCGGCGGCTCTACATCGGTCCGGTCACGAGCCAGGGCGCGCTCGACCAGGCGATCGCGCTGGCGGCCCGGGCAGGCTTCCCGAGCGCCTATCCCTCCGATCTGTTCCAATTCTGGAAGTTCTGACTCTGGAAGTCCCGAAGGCGCGGCCGCTTAGCGGCGTTCGTCCCAGGCGGCGAGCGCCGCTTCGTCCTCGGCGCGCGCCTCGACCCAAGCCGCCCCGTCGGGCCGGGTTTCCTTCTTCCAGAACGGCGCGCGTGACTTGAGATAGTCCATCAGGAACTCCGCCGCCGCGAAGGCCGCGCCGCGCGATTCGGAGGCGGTGGCGACCATCATGATCTGGTCGCCGGGGCCGAGCTTCCCGTACCGGTGGATGATCAGGCTTGCCCTGAGCGGCCAGCGCGCGCCCGCCTCGGCCTCGATCGCTTCGAGCGCCTTCCGCGTCATCGCGGGATAGTGTTCGAGTTCGAGGCCGGTGATCCCGCCCGCCCCGGCGTTCGCATCCCGCACGAGACCGGTGAAGCTGACCAGCGCGCCGATGTCCGTGCGTCCGGCGCGCAAGGCGGCGAGTTCGGCGCCGAGATCGAAATCCTCCGCCTGGACCCGGACGCCCATCGGGATCAGCCGCCGGTCATCGGCGGAAAGAACGCCACCTCGCGCGCGCCGGCGAGCGGCGCGTCGAGATCGGCCAGTTCCTGGTCCACGGCGACCCTGACCGCGCGCATGTCGGAAAAGGCGAGCGCGTAGCGCGGCTCGCGTTCGCGCAGTTCGGCGACCAGATCGGCGACGGTGGCGGCCGAGGTCTCGACCCGCTCCTCCGATTCGCCGATCCTTTCGCGCAGCCAGGCGAAATAGAGGACGGTCAGGCTCACCGCTTCCGGTCCCGCAGGAAGGGCATCGCCTTCACCAGATAGTCGATGCCGGTCATCAGCGTCAGCAGGCCCGCGATCCAGATCAGGACCACGCCGCTGTTCTCGAGAATCCAGCCGAGCCAGTCATGCAGCCAGGAACTGTACCAGAACTGCCCGTTGCGCCGGTCGTATTCGAAGACGCCGGCGAGGAAGAGCACCGGTATGGCGACCATCTGGACGGTCGTCTTCCACTTCGCCAGATACGTGACCTTGAGCCGTCCCGCCTTGGCGCCCAGGAATTCGCGCAGGCCCGAGACGAAGATCTCGCGCAGCAGGATGAAGGCGATGGGGAAGAGGATCAGCCCCTTGATCCCCGAGGTGCCGACGATCATCGCAAGCGCGATGATGACCATCGCCTTGTCGGCGATCGGGTCCAGCATCCGGCCGAAATTCGACTCCTGCTGCCAGGCACGGGCCAGACGGCCGTCGATATAGTCGGTCAGCGCCGCGAGGATGAAGAGGGAGATCGCGATCCAGTCCGCGGTCGGGCGGTCGAAGAAGACGAACGCGAGCGCCACGCCCGGCGCGGCGACCAGGCGGAGCACGGTCAGGATATTCGGAATCGTCCAACGCATCGCGCAACTGCCTTCTGGCGGGTCCGGTCGCCGCCCGATCCCTTTCTAGTCAATTAGCGCTCGCCATGGAAGAAGCCATAGATCTGTTCCGCGAGTGCGTCCGAGATCCCCGGCGCCGCGCGCAGATCGGCGAGACCGGCGCGCGCGACGGCCTTGGCCGAGCCGAAATGCTGGAGCAACGCGCGTTTCCGGGCGGCGCCGACGCCGGGAACCTCGTCGAGCGGGGTCGCGCGGGTCTGTGCCGCGCGTTTCGCCCGATGCGCGCCAATCGCGAAACGGTGAGCCTCGTCGCGGAGACGTTGAACGAAATAGAGCACCGGATCGCGGTATGGCAGCGCCTTCGGCGGCTGGCCGGGGCGGTGGAACTCCTCCTTGCCGGCGTCCCGATCCACGCCCTTGGCGACGCCGATCAGCGTCACGTCCTCGACGCCGAGATCGGCGAGCGCCGCCTCGGCCGCCGCGACCTGTCCCGCGCCGCCGTCGATCAGCACGAGATCGGGCCAGGTTTCGCCCTGCCGGTCGGGGTCCTCCTTCACCAGCCGGGAGAATCGCCGCGTCAGCACCTCGCGCATCATGCCGAAATCGTCGCCGGGCGTGAGATCGGTCGAGCGGATGTTGAACTTGCGATACTGGGATTTCACGAATCCCTCGGGCCCCGCGACGATCATCCCGCCGACGGCGTTGGTGCCCATGATGTGGCTGTTGTCATAGACCTCGATCCGCTCCGGCGGCCCGTCGAGTCCGAAAGCCTCCGCCAGCCCTTCGAGCAGCGCCTGCTGGCTCGCGCTCTCCGCCATCCGCCGCGCCAGCGCCTCGCGCGCGTTGCGGGCGGCGTGTTCGACCAGCCGTGCCTTCTCGCCGCGCTGCGGCACGGTGAGCTCGACCCTGCGGCCAAGCTGCGCGGTCAGCGCCTCGGTGAGCAGGTCGGGGTTGTCGGGTGCGTGGCTCATCAGGATCAGCCGCGCCGGCGTCTTGTTGCCGTAGAATTGGCCGAGGAACGCCTCGAGGATCTCCGCCGGCTCCGCGCCCGAGCCGGTGCGCGGGAAATAGGCCCGGTTGCCCCAGTTCTGATGCGCCCGGATGAAGAAGACCTGCACGCAGGCATGACCGCCGTCTTGGTGCAGCGCGACGATATCGGCCTCCTCGACGCCCTCCGGGTTGATGCCCTGGTTCGCCTGCACGTTCGTCAGGGCCCGGATGCGGTCGCGGAGCGCGGCGGCGCGCTCGAACTCCATCGCCGCGCTCGCCTTGGCCATCTCCTCTGCGAGATGCTCCTGCACCTTGGTCGAGCGTCCGCGCAGGAAATCCGCCGCGTCCTCGACGAGATCGGCGTAATCCTCCTGTCCGATCAGCCCGACGCAGGGCGCGCTGCACCGCTTGATCTGATAGAGCAGGCAGGGACGGGTGCGGGCGTCGAAGGTCGAGTCGGAGCAGCTTCGGAGCAGGAAGGCCTTCTGTAGCTGGTTCAGCGTCCGCGTCACGCTGCCCGCCGAGGCGAAGGGCCCGAAGTAGCGCCCGGCCTCCTTCCGCATCCCCCGGTGCTTCTTCACCTGCGGGAAGGGGTGCTCGTCGGTGACGAGGATGTTCGGAAAGCTCTTGTCGTCGCGGAGCAGCACGTTATAGCGGGGGCGCAACTGCTTGATGAGATTCTGTTCGAGCAGCAGAGCTTCCGTCTCGGTCTCCGTGGTCAGGAACATCATCGACGCGGTCGCGTCGATCATTCTACCTATGCGAGAATTGTGACCGATCGGTTTGGCGTAGGACGCCACGCGCCGCTTCAGGTTCCGCGCCTTGCCGACGTAGAGAACCTCGCCCTTCGCATCGAGCATCCGGTAGACGCCGGGGGCTTCGTCGAGTCGCCGAAGGTAGTCGCGAATGACCAGATGCCCGGTGCGCGCCGGTACCGCGCCGGTTCCCTCCTCGATGAATTCGCTTTCAGGCTGCTCGGTCACGCCTCGGTCCCCGGCGGTGGTTGATTCCCGACTTGGCTGCGCCCGCCGCTCGGGATTTTCAAGGGTAAAGCTGTCCACCGTTTCGGTGCATAACCGTGTGGACAACTTGGGGGCTTCTCGGATTTCCATAGGAAAACAAGGCCGTTTGCAGGTCTGCCTAATTTTTCAGCGCCAAGTTAAATCATTGATCCAAAAAGATATTTTTCTTAACGAGTGGTAAAATTATGGAATCGTTGACAGAATCGAGAACGTTTCGTGACGGTCCCCCCGAGGTGGAAAAGTCAAGCGGCGGAGCGTCGCGGAGCGGTGTTCCTGGGGTCTCCGGGCTATTCCAGGCCCCGCACATCCGGTGTCAGCCAGCCCAGATGCTGGCCACCATCGACGCAGAGAAGCTGACCCGTAAACCCCGGTGAGTCGAGGATGAATCGCAGCGCCGTCCGGATCTCCTCCGGATTCGAGCCGCGTTCGAGAATGGTATTCGCCCGCTGCTCGGCGAAATGTCGGGGCGACTGGCGCGGGGCGATCAGCGTCGGTCCGGGTCCGATCGCATTGACGCGGACATGCGGGGCGAGCCCCTGCGCGGCGGTGCGCGTCAAGGCCCAGAGGCCCATCTTCGCAATCGTGTAGGTTGTGAACTCCGGCGTCAGTTTGCGCACCCGCTGGTCGATCATGTTGACGACGCAGGCGCGCGCGACCGGCTCGCCGCGTTCGTCCGGAACCGCGCGGGGCGCCTGCGCCGCGAAGGCCTGCGTCAGTTCGAAGGGCGCGCGGAGATTGGTCCCGACGTTGCGGTCCCAGCTTTCCCAGGTCGCGCTTGCCACCGTGTCGTGCTCGAAGAGGGAGGCGCTGTTCACCAGCACCGTCAGCGGCCGACCGAGCGCCGCCGTCGCGGCCGGGACCAGCGCCGCCGTCCCGGCCCGGTCGAGCAGATCGGTGCCGAGCGCGACCGCGCCGAGCCCGACGTCGCGGATCTCCGCCGCGAGCGCCTCCGCCTCCTCGGCGCCGGTGTGGTAGTGGATCGCGACATCGAGTCCCCGCTCGGCGAGTTCGAGCACCATCGCGCGGCCGAGGCGCCGCGCACCGCCTGTCACAAGGGCTGCTCCGGTCATCGGCGTTCTCCGCGTTCAGCGCCGCGAGGGGCATCCGGGGGTGGGACATTTCCCGTCGCCGAGCCGGTAGGCGCCGCATTCGGGGCATTTCTTCGCGGTTTCGATGCGCTTCTTGGGTCCGCGTTTCTTGGGATCGGGGGGGAAGACCGCGCGCATGACCATGCTGACAAGCAGCCCGACGAGCAGAACGGTGGTCACGACCTTCAGCATCTGACCTTCAGCATCTCACCTCAAGCATCGCGCCCAAGCATCGTACCTCTGGCATCTCAGGGCGCCCGCGCGCCGAACCGGGCCCAGAGCGCCCCGTCCTCGATCCGCGCCATGGCTTCCGAGACGCCGGGCAGGCCAAGCCGGCGCAGGAGCGGCCGTCGCGGCGTCACCGGCTGGAAGCGGATCTTCTCGCCGTAGAGCGCGCGCATCGTCGGAACGAGATGGCCCACCTCGTCCGCGAGCCCGAGTTCGATCGCCTGCTCGCCCAGCCAGAAATCCCCGGTGAACAGGTTCTCGCCCCGGAGCAGGTCGCCGCGGCGCGCCTGGACCTGATCGATGAAGTTGCGGTGGATCACCGCCTGCAATCCTTCGAGCCGCGCCACGTCCTCCGGCCGTTCGGCGCGGAAGGGATCGAGCATGCTCTTGTCCTCGCCGGCGGTATGCACCCGGCGCTCGATCCCGTGGCGGGCGATGAACTCCTGGAAGCCGAAGCTCGTGGAAATGACGCCGATCGAGCCGAGGATGCTGTTGCGATCCACGTGGATGCGGTCGGCGGCGGTGGCGAGCCAGTAGCCGCCGGAAGCCGCCACATCCTCGACGAAGGCATGGACCGGCACCTTCTTCTCGTCGGCGAGCCGGCGGATGCGCGCGGCGATGAGGCTCGACTGCGCCGGGCTGCCGCCGGGCGAATTGATCGCGATCGCGACGGCCTTGGGCTTGCCCCGGCTGAAGGCCGCTTCGATCAGGGGTGCGAGCGCCGCGTCATTGAGGCCCGCTCCGCCGAAGCGGGCCGCTCCGCCGATCACGCCCTCCAGCCGGAGCACGGAGACGGTCGGCCGCCGCCGCCCCCGGACGCGGTTGAAGATGTCGCCGAACATGCGCTTGATCCCGGTCATCGCACCGATTTAGGCCCGTCCACGGTGCCGGGCAAGGGGCGAGAGGACACGACGCTCACGCGGCGGGCTTGCTCAGGGTTTCCCAGCCGTCGGAGCCGGAGCGGAAGCAGGCGGTCCCGGTATGGGAGAACTGTTCGTCATCGGCGGCGACATAGCGCTCGACCGTCAGGTCCGGCCCGCTGAAGCTCAGCAGGTTGAAGTCGTTCTGCTCGCCGCGCAGCCGGTTCGAGAGGCCGGTGCCGGCCTGGACCTGCACGACGCCGACCCGGCCCTCGCGCTCGGCGAAGGCATCCGCGCGCCAGCTGTGCAGGTGACCGGAGAGGACGACATCCGCCCCGGAGGCGGCGAGCGCGTTCACCGCGCGCTCCGCGCCATGGGTGAGCCGCTTGCGCTCGTCGGGCAGGTGTTCGAGCGGATGGTGCATCACGATGACGCGGGCGTGGTTCGCGGGCGTGCGCGCCAGCACCTTGCGGACACGGGCAAGCGCGCGGCGTGCGACCCATCCGCGCTGCCAGGCGAAGGGGTTGACGCTGTTGACGCCGACGAGGGTCATCTCGTCATCGGACCAGACCGGCTCCAGATCCCGCCCGAAAGCCTCGCGGTAGCGGCTCCACGGCCAAAACAGCCGGGCGAGCGGCCGGTCGAGGGGCACGTCATGATTGCCCGGAACCACGAGGCAGGGCGCGGCCAGCCGGTCGACGAAATCGCGCGCGGCGGCGAACTGGCGCCGGCGCGCACGCTGTGTCAGATCGCCCGAGATCGCGATCGCGTCGGGCTTCAGGTCATTGACCGCCGTGATGAGCGGATCGAGCAGTTCCGGACGGTCACGGCCGAAATGCAGGTCGGAGAGGTGGGCGAGACGGCGCATCGGCTCAGGCGACTTTCTCTTCCTCCACCACCTCTTCCGCCGCCGCGCGCTCGGTCGCCCGCGGAACCAGAACGGTGAGCCCGGCCCGCCGCATCTCGAAGCGGAAGGGCGATGCCATCTTCGACCGCTCGCCGTCGCGGGCGACCAGCCGCCGGCGCTTCCCGCATTCGACAAGGATTTCCCGGCCGCAGACAAGCTCGAAATCGTGTTCCGGGTCCAGCTTGTGGAGCCCGAGGCGCAAGGCGACGCCCATCAGTTCGAGCGGGCTGCCGTCCGGGGCGAGGAAGAGCGCGAACTGGCCGTCGCGGATGCATTCGGTGCCCGGAAGGCTGAAGCGCTCGAGCTGGAAGGCATTCGCGGCGACGAAGGCGAGCGGCGTCCGGGCCCGCCGCTCCACGCCATCCACCGTCACGCGCAGCACCATGGGCTCGCGGCCGTCGGCGAGCGAGACGAAGACCGACCAGAAGGCGGCGAGCCGGCTGCGGCCGAAACGCTTGTAGATCCCCTCGCGGCGCTCGAGGATGCGCGCATAAGCGCCGAGGCTCGCATTGTTGAGGAAGACCTTGCCGTTGACCGTGCCGATGTCGATCGTGCGCGGTTCGCCCTCGACGAGCACCCGGACCTTGTCCTCTGTCGAGTCGGGCAGGTCGAGCGAACGGGCGAAATAGTTGAAGGTGCCGAAGGAGAGCACGCCCATCCGCGCCTTCGTCCCGGCCACGCCATGCGCGACGCTCGAGATCGTGCCATCGCCGCCGCAGGCCACGACGGTCTCGAACCCTTCCTCCACCGCCCGGCGTGCCTCGGCGGGGATGTCGGAGCCCGGTTTGACGCGCGCGAGGTCGAACCGTCCCGGATAGCGGCTGAATTCCTCCTCCAGTTCCTGGACGAGCGCATGGCCCCGGCGCTTGCCGGACCCGATGTTGAGGATGACGCGGATGTCGGGTCTGGATGCACTCACGGGGTGTCGCGGCTCTCGATGGTTGGAAACGTCCCGGCCTTTCAATGCTTGGCTGCGGAATTGGTTGCATCACGACCAACCCAGCACGGCTATCGCATTCGGGGCCCGCGCGGCACCGTGCCCCGCCGCCTCGGCAACGCCCCAACCCAGCATCGTGCCCTATCAGGTCTTCGCGACGAAGGATGGCCCGCTGGTGATCGCCCGCGGCAACGGCGGAGAACCGGCCGCCGCCCCGGCTCGACGAGCATGGGGCGGAGATCCGCGCCGCGCTCGCGGCGGGCGCGGACTGGCCGTGAGGGGCCGACGAGCCGGTAGCGGTGCCCTACCGGTCCGGGAGGGGGATGAACTCCTGATCGTCGCCGGCCGGAAGGCGGAAGCGCCCGTGCTGGAAGTCGCCGGCGCGCCAGGCTTCCTTGGCCGCCTCGATCCGCTCCTTCGACGAGGCGACGAAATTCCAGTAGATGTAGCGCGGCCCGCCCATCGTCGCGCCGCCGAGCAGAACCAGCCGCGCGCCCGCGGGGCCTGCGCGGAGCGCGATCCTGTCGCCGGGCCGGAAGACGAGCATCCGCGCGTCCTCGAAGGTCTGCCCCGCGACTTCGACCGAGCCCTGCGCGACATAGACCCCCCGGTCCTCATGGTCGTCCGGCATGGGCAGCGCCGCCCCGGGCGCGAGTTCCACGTCGAGATAGAACATCTCCGAGGAGGTCGTGACCGGCGCCGTCTTGCCATAGGCGTGGCCCAGGATCAGCCGCGCCTTGATGCCCTCGGCGTCGAGCATAGGCAGGCTGTCCTTGCCCGCGTGCTCGAACCGCGCCGGAGAATCCTCCGCCGTCTCGGGCAGCGCGACCCAGGTCTGGATGCCGAAGGCGCGCGTCGGATTGGCCCGGGCCTCGGCGGTGGTCCGTTCCGAATGGGTGACGCCTTCGCCCGCGGTCATCCAGTTCACTTCGCCCGGGCGGATCAGCTGGTCGGCGCCGGTCGAATCGCGGTGCCGGAACGCGCCATCGAAGAGATAGGTGACCGTGGCGAGGCCGATATGCGGATGCGGACGGACATCGATGCCCTGTCCGGTCAGGAATTCGATCGGGCCCATCTGGTCGAAGAAGATGAACGGTCCGACCATCTGGCGCTTCGCCGAGGGCAGGGCGCGGCGCACCTCGAAACCGCCGAGATCCCTTGCGCGGGGGATGATCAGCGTCTCGATCGATTCCATCGCCGTCGCATCGGGGCAGACGGGGTCCAGCGTCGGGTTCCAGCTCATTTGGCAATCCTCCTCTTCGTCGGGCTCAGGCTGGTTGTTGGCCGCCCCGGGGCGCCCGGCCCCGGCGGGCGTTCGTGCCTCAGGCGTTCAGGACATCGCTCCATTCCGGGTGGCGGCGGAACTGTTCCGCCACGAAGGAGCAGAGCGGCAGGATCTTGTGTCCCGCCGCCCGGGCATCGACGACGGCGCGGGTCGCGAGCGCCGTGCCGATGCCCTGGCCCCCGAGCGACTCGGGAACGCCGGTGTGATCGACGATCCAGAGCCTGTCCTCCTCGGCCTTGGAGAAGGTCATCTCCGCCTCCACCCCGTTCAGCCGGTAGACGTAGCGGCCGCGCGTGCCGCCGTCCTCCAGCGTGATCGCATCCGGATCGATTTTCATGCCGCGGCCCTTTCGCGCTCCCTCTCCAGAAACTTCGAAATGGCGGTGATCTCGCTCCGGTCAACCTCATGGCCGCCCGGATGCCAGTGGACGGTGGTCGCCGCGCCCTGTTCCCCGAACCAGCGCGCGAGGGCCTTCGTGGCGGGAGCGGGGCAGAGCGGGTCGCGCTCCCCGGCGGTGATCAGGATGCGGGTCCCGATCGCCCGGGGCGTGGGCTCCCACGGGATCAGCGGATGCATCAGCACGGCGGCGTCGAAGAGATCCGGCCGCGCGATGATCGTGCTCGCGAGGATGTTCGCGCCGTTCGAATAGCCGAGACCGATGACCGGCCCGCCCCGCTCCATCCCGTTCGACACCGGCGTCTCCGCCACCCGCGCGGCGACGAAATCCGCCATCTGCGCCGTGGCCCGTGCGAGGTCGTCCATGTCGTAGACGCCTTCCGCCCGCCGCCGGAAGAAGCGCCTGGCGCCGCCCTCCGAGACATCACCCAGCGGTGCGATGCGCCGCGCGCCGGGCATGAATTCACGGGCGAGCGACAGGAACTGCCGCTCGTCGCCGCCGGTGCCGTGGAACAGCAACAGGGTCGGGGCGGCTCCCCCGCTCCCCACGCCGCCTTCATCCGCGAATGTGTAGCCGTCAGCCGTCCGAAGCGCGGTCATGAACGGCCCTCCCGGTGAAGGCGCCGCGCGCGAGATCCGCCCCGGCGCGACCTGTCCATGTGATCCGATGGTGCATGTCACTCCCTTCCATATCCGATTGCCATGCATGGAGGTGGGGTTGACCGGTGCCGCGACAAATCCCCGTGAGCGCATCTGATTGTCGAAGAAGTGGGAACAAATGCCAAGGCCGATCGCCGTTTTACCCCGCCTTAACGGGTGGAATGTATCCGGAAGCCGCGTCGCGCCGGAGAACGGGCAGGGCGGGTCGGGCAGCATTGTAGATCGAATGTGTTCAGGTGGGGGGCGTCCCGCCGCTTTCACGCCGCGCGACCCGGACGGAGGGTCCTCGGGGGGTGCCCGCCGTCCAGTGGCCCTCGCTTTTCCGGCGCGGCGCACGCGCCCCGCGCGCGGCCGCGGCGGTGCCGGTACAGGCTCAGGCGACGCCCTTGGCGAGCGTGCGGAAGATCGCAGCCTGCGTGATCTCGCCAACGACCTTGCCATCCGCGTCCGTGACCGAGAGCGGAACCGCGCTCTCGGCGAAATGGCCGAGCGCGTCGCGGAGCGGGAGGTCGCCCGGCACGCTTCGGCCCGCGTCGGTCAACCCCGCCAGCTCAGGCCGCGTCTCCATCACATCCTCCGCGCGCAGCACGCTGAGCGGATTGAGATGCGCCACGAAATCCGCGACGTAGCCGGTCGCCGGTCTCAGCACGATATCCTCGGGCCGCCCGGTCTGGACGATCCGGCCGCCCTCCATGATCGAGATCGTATTGCCGATCTTCACCGCTTCCTCGAGATCGTGGCTGACGAAGAGGATCGTGCAGTGCAGCCGGTCCTGAAGCTGGAGCAGTTCGTCCTGAAGCCGCGTCCGGATCAGCGGGTCGAGTGCCGAGAAGGGCTCGTCCATCAGCAGGATCTCCGCGTCGGTCGCGAAGGCGCGGGCGAGGCCGACGCGCTGCTGCATGCCGCCCGAAAGTTCGGAGACCTTCTTGTCGCCCCAGTCCTGCAGGTTCACGGTCGAGAGCACCTCGCGCGCCTTGCCGATCCGTTCCTCATGGCCGACGCCCGCGAGTTCGAGCCCGAGTGCGACGTTCTCGACCACGGTGCGCCAGGGCAACAGGCCGAACTGCTGGAAGACCATCGCCACGCCGCCGCGGCGGAGTTCCCGCATCGCCTGCGGGCCCGCGGTCGCCACGTCGATCGGCCGCCCGTCCTTGCCGCGCACGAGGAGCGAGCCCCGTGTCACCGGGTTGAGCCCGTTGACCGCGCGCAGGAGCGTCGATTTGCCCGAGCCCGAGAGCCCCATCAGCACGCTGATCTCGCCCTTGGCCACGTCGAGCGAACAATTGTGGACGCCGAGCACCTGACCCGTCGCCTGCTGGATCTCGCTCCGGCTCTGGCCCTTGTCCATCAGCGGCAGCGCGCGTTCCGGCTCGTTGCCGAAGACGATGTTGACCTTGTCGAAATGGATCATCTGTTCCATCGCCGCCTCCTCAATCGCGCCGGAAGACGCGGTCGAGCACGATCGCGACCACGACGATGACGAGACCCGCCTCGAAGCCGAGGGCGGTGTTCACGGTGTTGAGCGCGCGCACCACCGGCACGCCGAGGCCATCGGCGCCGACGAGCGCGGCGATCACCACCATCGAGAGCGAGAGCATGATCGTCTGCGTCAGCCCGGCCATGATCTGCGGCAGCGCATAGGGAAGCTCGACTTTGCGCAGCAGCTGATTCGGCGTGGCACCGAAGGAAAGCCCCGCCTCCTTGAGTTCCTTCGGCGTCGAGATGACGCCGAGATAGGTGAGCCGGATCGGCGCCGGGATGACGAAGATCGTCGTCGCGATCAGCCCCGGCACCATGCCGATGCCGAAGAAGACGATGGCGGGGATCAGATAGACGAAGGTCGGCAGCGTCTGCATCAGATCGAGCAGCGGCCGGAGCCAGGAGTAGAACCGCGGATGATGCGCCGCGTAGATCCCGATCGGCACGCCGAGGCCCATGCAGACGATGACCGCGCAGAGGACGAGGGTCAGGGTCTGCGTCGTCTCGTCCCAATAGCCCTGATTGAGAATGAAGAGGAAGCCCACGACCACCAGGGCGACGGTCATCCAGGAGCGCTGCAGATACCAGGCGATCGCGGCGAAGAGCGCGATGATGACGAGCGGCGGCGGCGCCTGCAGCGCCCAGAGGATGCCGTCGATGAGCCAGTTCACGATATTCGCGAGGCCATCGAAGAACCAGGCGCCGTTGATCGTCAGCCAGTCGACGACATCGCTCGCGACGCTGCCGACCGGGATCTTGGGAATGCTTTCCATCGTCTCCGCCTACCTCGATCAGGCGCCGAGCGCGGATTTGACCGCCTCGATCGCGTCGCCGCCGTCGCGGGTGGTCACGCCGTCGAGCCAGGGGGTGAGCGCGTCGGGATTGGCCTTCAGCCATTCGGCGGCCGCGGTCTCCGGGCTTTGGCCGTCATCGAGGATGCCACCCATGATCGCGTTCTCCATCTGGAGCGTGAAGCCGAGATTCTCGAGGAATTTGCCGACATTCGGGCATTCGGCGACATAGCCTGCGCGGGTGTTGGTCAGCACCTCGGCGCCGCCGAAATCGGCGCCGAACACCTCGTCGCCGCCGGTCAGATAGGTGAGGTTCAGGTTCTCGTTCATCGGATGCGGCTCCCAGGCGAGGAAGACGATGCCCCCGCCCTGCCGCTCGGCCCGCGAGGCCTGCGCGAGCATGCCCTGCTCGGAGCTTTCGACCAGTTCGAAGTCGCCGAGGCCGAAGGTGTCGCTCTGGATCATGTCGAGGATCAGGCGGTTGCCGTCGTTGCCAGGCTCGATCCCGTAGATCTTGTGGTCGAGCTGGTCGGCGAATTCGGCGATGTCGGAGAAGTCCTTGAGACCCGCCTCGGCGAGGCTGTTCAACGCGGCGAGCGTATATTTCGCGCCTTCGAGATTGACGCGGATCGTCTCGACCTTACCGTCCTTCAGGAAGGGTTCCACGTCGGCGGCCATCGTCGGCATCCAGTTGCCGAGGAAGACGTCGATGTCGCCGCGCGCGAGGCTCGCATAGGTGACGGGCACCGAAAGGAGGTCCACGCTGGTCTCGTAGCCGAGCGCATCGAGGATCGCGCGCGCGGTGGCGGTGGTGGCGGTGATGTCGGTCCAGCCGACATCGGAGAAGCGTATGCTGGCACAGCTTTCGGGCTCGGCCGCGGTGGCCGTCGTCCCGGCGAGAAGGGGGAGAGCGGCGATGGCGATGGCGGTCAGGGTGGCTTTCATTTCGACGGTCTCCCGGGGCTTGTGGCGCGGGGCGCGGGCGCGGACTTGCTCGGCCACGCGGTGGATGCAGGCTCGCGTGAATTCATTGACCCGAGCAAGGAAAACCTTTATTGATTGATCAGTCAATAAATTTCTTAACGAGGAGGTGGCCATGCCCCCGCGCATCGCGGTGACCGAAATGCGGCGGCGCGCGCTGATCGGCGCCGCGCTGCGCGAGATCTCCGACCGCGGCACGCTGGAAGTGACCGTGGCGCAGATCGCGAATCGGGCTGGCGTCTCCTCCGCCCTCGCGCATCACTATTTCGGCGGCAAGGAAGATCTGATTCTCGCCACGATGCGGCACCTTCTGTCCGAATTCGCCGACGGCGTGCGGACACGGCTGCGCCGGGCGGAGACGCCGCGCGAGCGGCTGTCGGCGATCATCGAGGGCAGTTTCGGCGACGACCAGTTCCATCAGGCGACGATCACCGCCTGGCTGACCTTCTATGCCAAGGCGCTGTCCTCGCCCGGCGCCGCCCGGCTGCTCGCCGTCTACCAGCGGCGGTTGCACACCAACCTGCGCCATGCGCTGCGCGGCCTGTTGCCCGAGGAGGAGGTGGACGGGATCGCCGAGGCGCTCGGCGCGTTGATCGATGGGGTCTACCTGCGCGAGGCCTTGCGCGGGCGCGTGGTGAATCCGGCCGCCGCGATTGCCATCGTGGAAGACTACGTTGACTGCCATCTCGTCGCGACCGGCGATCGGACCGCGCCCGGCGCGACCTGCCCATCGGCGGACGCGCAGCCAGACTCCTCGATCGACTCTTCGACCGCCCGTGTCGATCCGACCGCCCCCTGACCGGAGACTTCCGAATGAATGACCGTGACGTTCAGCCCCTCGGCTCCCACTGGATCGGGGGGCAACTCCTGCCCGGCGAGGGCGGGGCCGCGTTGCCCGTCCACTACCCGGCGACGGGCGAGGTGATCGCGACGCTCACCGAGGCGACGGGCGAGGTCATCGAGGCCGCGGTCACGAGCGCGCGCGATGGATTCGCGGTCTGGTCACGCACGCCGCCCGCCGAGCGCGGCCGGGTGCTGCGCCGCGCGGCTGAGATCATCCGTGCGCGCGGGCCCGAACTGGCTCGGCTCGAGACGCTCGACACCGGCAAGCCGATCCAGGAGACCGAGGTCGCGGACTGGCCCTCCGGCGCCGACGCTCTCGAATATTTCGGCGCGCTCGCCGCGACGATGACCGGGGAGCACATCGATCTCGGCGGCGATTTCGTCTACACCCGGCGCGAGCCGCTCGGCATCTGCGCCGGCATCGGCGCCTGGAATTACCCGAGTCAGATCGCCTGCTGGAAGGCGGCGCCGGCGCTCGCCTGCGGCAATGCGATGATCTTCAAACCCTCGGAGGTCACGCCGCTCGGCGCCTTGAAGCTTGGCGAGATCTTCAAGGAGGCGGGCCTGCCGGATGGTGTCTTCAACGTGGTGCAAGGCACCGGCCCGGTCGGCTCCGCGCTCGTCTCGCATCCCGCGATCGCCAAGGTCTCGGTCACCGGCTCGGTCGGGACCGGCCGTCGCGTCTACGCCGGCGCGGCGGAGAGCTTCAAGCATGTGACGCTGGAGCTTGGCGGCAAGTCGCCGCTGATCGTCTTCGACGACGCCGACATCGATTCGGCGATCGGCGGCGCGATGCTGGGCAATTTCTATTCCTCGGGCCAGATCTGCTCGAACGGCACCCGCGTCTTCGTGCAGGACGGGGTGCGCGCGCGGTTCCTGACGCGGCTCGCCGAACGGGCCGAGGCGATCCGGATCGGCGACCCGCTCGATCCCGAGACCCAGATGGGCCCCCTCGTCTCGGCGGCGCAGGGCGAGAAGGTCATGGACTACATCGCCAAGGGACAGGACGAGGGCGCCTGGCTGCTGACAGGGGGCGCGCGTGCCACGCTTCAGGGCTTCGAAGGCGGCTTCTTCGTCCAGCCCACCGTCTTCGCCGAGGTCGCCGACACCATGACCATCGCGCGGGAGGAGATCTTCGGCCCGGTGATGAGCGTCCTCGGCTTCTCCGAGGAGGAGGAGGTGATCACCCGCGCCAATGCGACCGAGTTCGGCCTCGCGGCGGGCGTCTTTACCGCCGACCTCGCCCGGGCGCACCGCGTCGTCGGCGCGCTCCGCGCCGGGACGACCTGGATCAACGCCTATAATCTCACGCCCGTCGAAGCGCCCTTCGGCGGGGTCAAGGGCAGTGGCATCGGCCGCGAGAACGGCCATGCCGCGCTGGAACACTACAGCCAGATCAAGTCCGTCTATGTCGGCGCTGGCCCGGTGGAGGCACCCTACTGATGAGCGACAAACAGATCACCATTCTCGGCCGCGCCGATTCGATGAACGTTCAGGCGGTCCTCTGGGGCCTCGCCGAGCTCGGGCTCGATTTCGAGCGGCATGACTATGGCCACCGGTTCGGCGGCACCGATACGCCCGAGTTCCGGGCGATGAATCCGAACGGCCTCGTCCCGGTGATGAAGGACGACCAGGTGACGCTCTTCGAGAGCGGCGCGATCCTGCGCTATCTCGCCGGCCGCCACGGACGCGCGCCGTTCTGGCCGCATGACGTCATCAAGCGCGCTCCGCTCGAGATGTGGGCGGAATGGGGGAAGGTGACGCTCCAGGGGCATTTCACGGCGCCGATCTTCCGCCAGCTCTGTTTCGTGACGACGGAGAAGCGGAACATGGCGGCGGTGGAGGAGGCGATCCGCGTCTTCGACGCCGACCTCCAGATCCTCGAGATCCAGCTCGGCGACAAGCCTTTCGTGATGGGCGAGCATTTCACCCTCGCCGACATCATGATCGGCCAGTCGCTCTATCGCTACTTCACGCTCGACATCCATCGCGAGCACCGGCCGGTCCTCTCGGCCTATTACGACCGGCTGACCGACCGGCCCGCCTATCAGGAGCATGTGATGGTCGATTACTCCGCGCTGAAGGTTCACGGAGCATGATGGAGGCGGATTTCGTCATCGTCGGGTCCGGTTCCGCCGGCTCCGCGATGGCCTACAGGCTCGGCGAGGACGGGACGACCTCCGTCCTCGTGCTGGAATTCGGCGGCTCGGATATCGGACCCTTCATCCAGATGCCGGCGGCGCTCTCCTATCCGATGAACATGACCCGCTACGACTGGGGCTTCCGGACCGAGCCCGAGCCGCATCTCGGCGGCCGCGTGCTCGCGACGCCGCGCGGCAAGGTGCTCGGCGGCTCATCCTCGATCAACGGCATGGTCTATGTCCGCGGCCACGCGCGCGATTTCGACCATTGGGCCGAGAGCGGCGCGGCGGGCTGGTCCTACGCCGATGTGCTGCCCTATTTCAAACGGATGGAGAGCTGGCACGGCGGGCATTCGGCTGTGCGCGGCACCGATGGCCCCCTGCATGTGACGCGGGGGCCGCGGCGCAACCCGCTCTATCACACATTCGTCGAGGCCGGGGCGCAGGCCGGGTTCGAACTGACCTACGACTACAACGGCCAGAAGCAGGAAGGCTTCGGAGCGATGGAGCAGACGGTCTGGCGCGGCCGCCGCTGGTCCGCCGCCAACGCCTATCTTCGGCCCGCGATGCGGCGCGGCAACGTCAAGGTGCACCAGTGTTTCGCGGAGCGGGTGATCATCGAGGACGGCCGCGCCACCGGCGTCGAGGTCAGCCGCGGCGGCGTGAAGGAGATCGTCCGCGCGCGGCGCGAGGTCATCGTCGCCGCCTCCTCGATCAACACGCCGAAGATCCTGATGCTCTCGGGCATCGGTCCGGCCGGACATCTCGCGGAACATGGCGTCCCGCTCGTCGCCGACCGCCCCGGGGTGGGTGCGAATCTGCAGGATCATCTGGAACTCTACATCCAGATGAAGAGCCTCCAGCCGATCACGCTCTACCGCTACTACAATTATCCGGCGATGGCGCGGATCGGGATGCAGTGGCTTCTCGCCAAGGTCGGGCTCGGTACCTCGAACCAGTTCGAATCGGCCGCCTTCGTCCGGTCGGCGGCGGGTGTCGAATATCCCGACATCCAGTACCATTTCCTGCCGCTCGCGGTGCGCTACGACGGCAAGTCGGCGGTGAAGGGGCACGGGTTCCAGGCGCATGTCGGCCCGATGCGCTCGCCCTCGCGCGGGACGGTGCGGCTCGCCTCCGCCGACCCGGCGACGGCGCCGCGCATCCTTTTCAACTATATGAGCGAGGAGAAGGACTGGGCGGATTTCCGTCACTGCGTGAGGCTCACGCGCGAGATCTTCGCCCAGGACGCCTTCGCGCCGTTTTCCGGCGACGAGATCCAGCCCGGCGCCCAGGTCCGGAGCGACGACGAACTCGACGGCTTCATCCGCGAGCATGTCGAGAGCGCCTACCATCCCTGCGGCACCGCGCGGATCGGCGCCAAGGACGATCCGATGGCCGTGGTCGATCCCGAATGCCGCGTGATCGGCGTCGACGGGCTTCGCGTCGCCGACAGTTCGATCTTCCCCCGGGTGACGAACGGCAATCTGAACGCGCCCTCGATCATGGTCGGGGAGAAGGCGGCGGATCACATCCTCGGGCGGACGCCGCTACCCCCGGTCGAGGCGGAGCCGTGGATCAACCCGCGCTGGCGCGAGAGCGATCGCTGACCGGGCCCGCGTTGACTCTGGCGTGCCGACGGCGGGATGTGGCCGCGCACGAATCCCTGGAGGAGACGCGAAATGGCCACGGCCCTGTCCTATCCGATGATCGAATTCGCCTCCGGCGTCTTCTGGCTCATCTCCATCATCTTCGTCCACGGCGTCGGCGTCCGCGCGATCGCCCGCTGGTACAACCGGCGATGGGCCCAGGTGGCGCGCGCGCCCCGGGCGTGGAGCGTCAACCTGCTCTTCGCCGCCGTGATCGCGAGCCTGGTCGTGCTGCATCTGGTCGAGACGCTGGCCTGCGCGGTGCTGATCAAATACGCGGGCCTGATCCCGATATTTCGCGATGCCTACTACTTCACGCTCGAGAGCTACACGACCTTGGGAACCGGCATCGTGAACCCGCCGGATGACTGGCGCCTCCTCGGGCCGCTCATCGGCGTGGCGGGGCTTTTCACCTTCGGCTGGACCTCCTCGCTCCTCGTCGGCGTCATGACCGAGATCAGCCGGCTCGACCGGGCGCGGGCGGTGCGGGAGGTTCGCGAGGAGCAACCGCCAGCCTCCAGCGAGGGCTGATACCCGGCGGCTGTGCCGGGATCAGGAGTTGTCGGGCAGGTGGATGCGGAAGGTCGTCCCGTCCGGTCCCGTCGAGGCGAGGGTGAGCGATCCGCCGTGACCCTTCACGATTTCCGCCGCGATCACGAGCCCGAGACCCGACCCGCCCTGCCGGGCACCGCCCCGGAACGGCTGGAACAGGTTCTCGCGCGCCTTGGGCGGCAGGCCTGGCCCCGTGTCCCGCACGGTGATCTCCGCGCCCGCGTCGTCGCGCCGCGCAGAGACCACCACCTCGCCCGGGCCCGCCGCGCCGTCGATCGCCTGCGCCGCGTTGCGTACCAGATTGGTGAGGACGCGGAACAGCTGATCGGCATCGGCGCGCGCCGTCACCTCCGGGCCCGCCTCGGCGCGGATCGACACCTCGCCGCCCGCGAGCAGGCATTCATTATGCACCACCTCCTCGATCAGCGGCGCGAGCAGCACTGTCTCGAAGGTTGGCGGCGGTTCCTCGGCGCGGCCGAAGGTCAGCGTGCGCTCGCAGAGCGCGATTGCGCGGGAGAGCGAGTTCACGAGTTTCGGGGCGCTGCGCTTCACCGCCGGATCGGAACTCATCTCGATGCGGTCGGCGAGAAGCTGGGCGGTGGTGAGCAGGTTGCGCAGATCGTGGCTGATCTTCGCGACCGCGCCGCCGAGCTGCGCGAGCCGGTCCTTCTGGCGCAGGAGCGCGGTCAGCTGGACCTGGAGGTCGCGCAGCGCGTTCTCCGCCTCGCGCAGTTCCGCCGCGCCGCTCTTCGGCACGATCACCCGGCCCGCGTCCTCCGGATTGTCGCGATAATGCATCATGTTGGCGATCACGCGCCGAACTGGCCGGACTATGAACCAGCGCACGGCGAGATACATGAGGATGGCGACGCCGCCCGAGATCAGCAGCGAGGTGATGAGGATACGCAGGGCGTAGCGCGCCATCGCGATCCGGAGCGGCCCCTCCCACATCGTGATCTCGATGATGTTCGAGGACTGCCGCGCCCGGCCGATCACCTGGATCACCCGGTTCCTCGGCACGAGAAAGACGCGCATCGCCGCGCGCGCGAGCTGGATCCGCGAGGCCGTGGTCAGGTCATAGGTCTGTGCCACCCGCCGGGGCTCGGGTACCGTGAGCGCGAGTTCGCGCAGGTCGGCGCGTCTCAGCGCGATCGTGAGCACATCGGCGTTGGCGAGCAGCTGCTTCTCGAGCTCCGGCGCCGGCATGTCGCCCGGCATGCCGAGCACGGCGAGCGCCGCCTGCTGCGACAGTTCAAGCTGGTTCTGCAGATAGCTTTCGCGGAACCTCGACACCGCGGGAACGAAGAAGAAGGCTTCCACGATGACGAGGAAGACCGCGGCCAGCCCGAGAAAACGACGCGACAGCGTGTTGAACAACATATGGCTTTCCGGGTACGGTCCCTCCGCCGCGAGCGCCCCCTTTCGCCCCGGCCTTCTGCTCGCGCGGAATCTAGGCGTTCCGCGACGGGGGAACAAGACGCCGTGATCACGGTGATTCGCTCTTCGACGGGGTCCGGCGCCGCGGAGGCGCCGCCGGGGGACCGGAACCCGGTGTCGCGATCCGGTTTCGGCCCCGTTTTGACCCTTGGCGCGAATTGACTTCACGCCGCATCCTCCCTATAGGCAGGGCTTCGAATTTTCGGGGTTCCTCGCGCCGGGGTCGTCCGGCGTGGGGGACTCTTGGCCGGGTAAGGCTCCGGCGCAGTCTGGAGATGGCCTAAGATGAGCAAGCGTACCTTTCAGCCGAGCAACCTGGTGCGGAAGCGTCGCCACGGGTTCCGCGCCCGCATGGCGACCAAGAACGGCCGGATCATCCTGAACCGCCGCCGCGCGCAGGGCCGCAAGCGCCTGTCCGCCTGAGCGGCCGCCGCGCGCCGATGATGCCGCCCGCCGCGACGACGGAGGCGGCGCCTCGGGACGCCGCCAATGATGCTCCCGGGCCCGGTGCCGGGGACCCGCCGGCCTCGCGGCCGGCGCTCGTCGTTCTGCGCGAGCGCGCCGATTTCGTCGCCGCGTCCAGGGCGCGGCGCACCTCCCGCCCGGGGCTGAACCTGCAGGCACGACGCCGCGACGCCGGCGATGATCCGGCCGGTGGCGCGCGGGTCGGTTTCACCTGTTCGAAGAAGGTCGGCAACGCCGTGGCGCGCAACCGCGCGAAACGGCGGCTGCGCGCCGCCGCGCGCGAGGTGATGCCCGAGGCCGGCCGACCCGGCTGGGACTATGTGCTGATCGGACGTCCCGGAACGACCGCCGCCCGCGCCTGGCCCGATCTTCTCGAGGATCTGCGCGGCGCGCTCGCGCAACTGCATGCCGGTGGAAACGCGGGCGGCAACGCGAGGAAGCCGCGATGAGCGGGGGCGCGGCGGGAAAGGACATGCCGGGGAAGGCGACCCCGGCGATGGGTCCGATCGCCTATGCGGTGTCGCTGCCGATCCGCGCCTATCGCCTCGTGCTGTCACCCTGGGTCGGGATGCATTGCCGTTACCATCCGACCTGCTCGGCCTATGCGCTGGAGGCGCTGGCACGGCATGGCGCGCTCCGCGGTTCCGTTCTCGCCGCGCGGCGCATCCTCCGGTGCCACCCTTGGGGCGGTTCGGGGGTGGACGAGGTTCCGGACCGCTAGGAGTTCCGAATGTTCGACGAGACCGAGATCCACCCGCTGTTTCACGGCGCCCCGGACACGACCGAGTTCAGGAAGCTCCGCAAGCGGATCATCCGCCAGACGCGCGAGGCGATCGAGACCTACGGCATGGCGCGGCGCGGCGACCGCTGGCTGGTCTGCCTCTCGGGCGGCAAGGACAGCTACACGCTCCTGGCCGCGCTGGTCGAGCTCAAATGGCGCGGGCTTCTGCCGGTGGAACTGCTCGCCTGCAACCTCGATCAGGGGCAGCCCGGCTTCCCCGCGACGGTCCTGCCGGAATTCCTGACCCGGATCGGCGTGCCGCACCGGATCGAATATCAGGACACCTATTCGATCGTGATCGACAAGGTGCCGGCGAAGAAGACCTATTGCGCGCTCTGCTCGCGGCTGCGCCGGGGCAACCTCTACCGGATCGCGCGCGAGGAAGGCTGCGCCGCCGTGGTGCTGGGCCATCACCGCGACGACATCATCGAGACCTTCCTCTTGAACCTGTTCCACGGCGGCAAGCTGGCCGCGATGCCGCCGAAGCTCCTGAACGACGAGGGCGATCTCTACGTGCATCGCCCTCTGGCACTGGTCTCCGAGGCCGATTGCGGCAAGTTCGCGCGGGCGATGAACTATCCGATCATCCCTTGCGACCTCTGCGGCAGCCAGGACGGGCTTCAGCGCCAGCGGATCAAGCGCATGGTGGACGAATGGGAGGCGCGGAGTCCCGGCCGGCGCAAGATCCTGTTCCGCGCCATCACCCAGGTGAACGCGAGCCATCTGCTCGATCCGACGCTTTTCGATTTCAAGGGGCTCTGAGCCACTCTGGCGCTGGGCTCCCGCCGTGCGAGCGCGCGGCCCCGCGCGACCGGGCGGGGCGTGGAATCGATTTCGAGCCGGGGCGGGCGTTCGCCGGGCTCAAGCCGGCGAAGCGGCGCTCCGAAGGCCGTCGCGGGACCCGAGGGCACCCGAATACACCTTGACCTTTCAGGCGCGCGGCTGTTGAACCCCTGTCAGTTTCGCTTAGCTGACCCGGAGTGCCGCCGCGATGGACGACCAGAGCAAGAATCTGATCCTGGCGACCGCGCTCAGCTTCGTGGTCATCCTCGTCTGGTTCTTCCTGTTCCCGCCTCCGACGCCGCCCGAACCGACCGGCGACGCGGTCACGACCGAGCAGGCCGAGAGCGGCGCTCCCGGAACGCCCGCGTCACCCGGAAGCGGAACGGCGCCCGAACTCTCGGCGAGCCCGGCGGTCAGCCGCGCCGAGGCGCTCGGCGAGACCCAGCGCATCGAGATCCGCACGCCGCGTCTCGGCGGCTCGCTCTCGCTGCGCGGCGGCCGGATCGACGATCTCGACCTGCTCGACTACCGCGAGACCATCGCGAAGGATTCGCCCGACGTCACGCTGCTGACGCCCGCCGGCGTGCCGAACTCCTATTACGCGGTCTATGGCTGGTCGCCCGCCGGCGGCCTGCCCGCCTCGGCGGTCCCCGGCCCCGGCACCGACTGGAGCGTCGAGGGCAATGACGTCCTGACCGAGACCACCCCGGTCACGCTCGTCTGGGACAACGGCCAGGGGCTCGTTTTCCGGCGCGAGATCGCGATCGACCAGAACTACATGTTCTCGATCACCCAGACGGTCCAGAACAACACCGGCGCGGAAGTGCGGCTCGCCCCCTATGGCATCATCGCGCGGCACGGGACGCCGCCCGATCTGATGAACTTCTACATCCTGCACGAAGGCGTCATCGGCGCGCATGACGGCGAACTGACCGAGCTCGACTATGACAACGTCATGGAGATGCCGACGGACGCCGCCGAGGGCGGCGCGGCGCTCCAGAAGGTCGATGTGCAGAACAACGGCTGGATCGGCTTTACAGACCACTACTGGATGGCGACGCTGATCCCGCCGCCGGGCCAGCCCTTCACCGCCGTGGCGAAATACACCGCCGCGACCGACACGTTCCAGACCGACGTGCGGCTGCCCGCGGTCGCGGTCGCGCCGGGCCAGACGGCGAGCACCACGACCTCGCTCTTCGCCGGTGCCAAGGAATGGGCCGCGATCCGCGACTACCAGCGCGAGATGAACATCGACCGTTTCGTCGACTCGATCGACTGGGGCTGGTTCTTCTTCCTCACCAAGCCGATTTTCTGGCTGCTGCATCAGCTGAACGTCCTGATCGGCAACATGGGCCTCGCGATCATCGGCCTCACCTTCTTCATCAAGGCGCTGCTCTTCCCGCTCGCCTACAAGTCCTACGTCTCGATGTCGAAGATGAAGGCGCTTCAGCCCGAGATGGAGAAGCTGAAGGAGCGGGTCGGCGACGATCGCGCGAAGATGCAGCAGGAGATGATGGCGCTCTACAAGCGCGAGAAGGTGAATCCGGCGGCGGGCTGTCTGCCGATCCTTCTGCAGATCCCGATCTTCTTCTCGCTCTACAAGGTGATCTTCGTCACGCTGGAACTGCGCCACGCGCCGTTCTTCGGCTGGATACAGGATCTTTCGGCGCCCGACCCGTCGTCGGTCCTGAACCTCTTCGGCCTGTTGCCCTGGGCGGCGCCGGACCCGACGAGCGTGCTTGCGATCCTCTCGATCGGGATCTGGCCCATCCTGCTCGGCATCTCGATGTGGCTGCAGCAGAAGCTGAACCCGGCTCCGACCGACAAGACGCAGGCGATGATCTTCAACTGGATGCCCTGGGTCTTCATGTTCATGCTCGGCACTTTCGCGAGCGGGCTGGTGATCTACTGGGTGGCGAACAACACGATCACCTTCGTCCAGCAGTATCTCATCATGCGCAGCCAGGGCATCAAGCCGGACATTTTCGGCAACATGTTCGGCTTCCTGAAGAAGAAGCCCAAGAAGGCGGGCTGAGATGGCGCGCGTCAGCCATCTCTGGCGCCACCCGATCAAGGGTCACGGCGTCGAGGCGGTGGGCGAGACGGTGCTCTCGCCGAGCGAGACGATGCCCTGGGACCGCGTCTGGGCCATCGCCCATGAGGGCGCGCGCATCACGCCGGGCGCCACGGGCTGGATGCCCTGCGCGAATTTCGCGCGGGGTGCGAAGAACCCCGAACTGATGGCGATCCGGGCCAGGACCGACGAGACCGCGGGGACGGTCACGCTCACCCATCCCCGGATGCCGGATCTCACGGTCAATCCCGATCTGCCGGAGGATGCCGCGCGCCTCGTGGACTGGGCGCGCGGCCTCGCGGACCGGCGCCGCGCGCTGCCGGCCTTCGTCGTCCGCCCGAGCCGGGGCATGACCGACAGCGGCTTTCCCTCGATCGCGGTGCTCAACCGGGCGAGCCTCGCCGCGCTGTCGGAGCGGGCGGGGCAGTCGCTGGCGATGGAACGGTTCCGGGGCAATATCTGGCTCGAGGGGCTGGAGCCCTGGGCGGAGTTCGATCTCGTCGGTCGCGAGGTCCGGATCGGCGAGGCGGTGCTGCTGATCCGCGAGCGGATCGGCCGCTGCCGCGCGACATCGGCCAATCCCGAGACCGGGGTGCTCGACGTCGATACGCTCGGCCTGCTGGACGAAGGCTGGCGGCACACGGATTTCGGCGTCTATGGCGAGGTCATCTCCGGTGGCCGGGTCGCGGTCGGGGACGCGGCCGAGGCGGTTGGATGAAGCCGATCTTCACCGTCGCACCGGAGGCGGATCCCGAGGCGATCGAAGCCGGCCGGAAGCTCTTCGCCGGTCCCTGCGACTTCCTCAAGGGCGTCGTCGCCATGGACGGGATGCCGCCGGCGGACCGGCTGGAGATCTGCTTCGCCGGGCGTTCCAACGTGGGGAAATCCTCGCTCATCAACGCGCTCACGGGCCGCAAGGCGCTCGCCCGGGCATCGAACACGCCGGGGCGGACGCAGGAGATCAACTTCTTCACGCTCGGCGAGCGGTTCTATCTCGTCGATCTGCCGGGCTACGGTTTCGCCGAGGCACCGAAGCCGGTGGTCGAGAAATGGCAGGCGCTGCTGCGCGCCTATCTCTCGGGCCGTCCCACGCTGCGGCGCGTGATGCTGCTCATCGACGCGCGTCATGGGATCAAGGCGGTCGACGAGGAGATCATGGCGCTGCTGAACCGCGCGGCGGTGACGTTCCAGATCGTTCTGACCAAGGCGGACAAACCCCGCGGCGGTGCGCTGGATACGGTGATCGCGCAAGTCGCAGATCGACTCGCAAAGCATCCCGCCGCGTTCCCCGAGATTCTCGTCACGTCATCGGAGAAGAGCGTGGGTATAGAACAACTCCGAGCTGAAATCGCTGCTCTGCAATAACGAAATGAGCATTCGACAGTTTGTTTCGGAATGGGCGCATGTCATACTGTGCGACGGGGGCCAGTCCGAGATTCGGCGGACTTGCGAGGGCGGATTGAAGTCATCCTAGCCATTGGCAGGCATTGGTGCGTGGCCCCGGTCGATTGATGTCGCGTGCTGACCGACGTGAGTGACGAGGGATGAGAATGGACGACGACGATCTGATTCGGATCGCATTGCGGGCTGCGCTGGATCACATCCTGAAGCTGGACGGTGAACGGCCGCTGACCGACGCGGAATGGGACGAGCGGCCAGAGAACGACCCCGAGCTTTTCGCGGCGCTGGTCAGTGCCGGCCGCGTCGCCCTCAGCACCGCCCGGTCCTGTGGCGGCATGGCGATCGCAAAGGACATTCCCCGGCGGCACCTGCGGGTCGGCCCCGGCAGGATCCCCGGCCATGTGCGAATCCAGCACATCCCGACCGGCGCCGTGGTGGAGGTGAGCCACATCACGCCGCAGGTCGATGCCTCGCTCGCGGTCAGCATGGTGCGCGCGGCGTTCGACCACCGGCTCTGACGGCCGCTTCAGATTAACCGCGCTGCGTTCCCCGGGGGGAAGCGCCGATCTGTGAGGCCGGCCGGCGGCCCGTGGTCACTGGGCTCGGGACCTGCGGTCAGGTCAGTAGCCGCGATCGCGGTCTCGCGCGGCCAGACGGCCGCGCAGATCGGCGATCTCGTCCTCGGCGGCGGCGAGACGCATGGCGAGCGCGTTGTATTCGGCGACGCTCACCCGCGGGCCGGCGTTCAGATGCCCGAAGATCCAGCGGAGTATCCAGCCGAGAACGACGGCGCCGAAGAGCGCGCCCGCGACCGCGAGAGTCAGATCCTGTTGGTTCATTCGGCTACCTCGTCGCCCGTTCCTTCGTCGCCTGTTCCTTGGTCGCCAGATTGCCCGCCCGGTTGCTCGCCCGCTGGTTCGACCGCCCGTTCAGCAGGCGCCGCGCTGGCGCGCTCCGATTCCGCTCCGGCCGCGGGAGGCGTCCCGGCCTCGGCATCCGATCCGTCCGTGCCGGGCGTGGCCGCGCCATCCGGCCCTTCCTCCGCGGTTCCGGGGTCCGGTTGCGCTTCCGGTTCCGCCGAGCCCGTATCCGGAGGCGCGGTGACAAGGAAGGTTATCCGGCGGTTCCGGGCCCTGCCGTCCTCGGTATCGTTGTCGGCGATCGGCTCTGCCTCGCCATGGCCGCGCGCCGTGAGCAGGATGCTGTCGGGAATTTCCGCGCGCAGCGCCGCGACCACCGCTTCGGCGCGCCGCTGGCTGAGGCGCTGGTTGCCCTCGGCCGAGCCCTGGGCGTCCGTGTGCCCGCCGACCTCGAAACGGCCGCGCGGGCAGGATCGCAGCACGTCGGCGATCGCAAGCAGCGTTCCCTCGCTTTCTGGATCGATCTCCGCCGAACTGGGCGCGAAGCCGATCTGCGCGCCGCCCAGGATCGCCGTCACGTCCTCGGCGCAATTCGCGGCCGCCCTCGCGTCCTCGGCCGTGGGCACGGTGGGTTCGGTCGCGGGTGAGGCGCCGGGCGCCGCCGCCAGTTCGGCGGTCGGGCCGGGGTCCGATGCGGAATTCGAGGCGGGCGGGGGCGGCGGGGCGACCTTGAGCTCCGCCACGCCGCCTTCGCCGATCTTCTCCGCCAGCATGGCCACGACCCGCGCATTGGTGGCGACATCGGCCCCGGTCCCGCGCAGCACGACGCGGTCGGGGGTGACTTCGAGCGCGCCTTCCCGAAGCTCCGCCAGCGCCGCGACGCCAGCCAGCACGCGGTTCGGCCAGCCATCTGGAAGCGACGGGTCGATGGCCGCGCGGTTCTCCACCCGGTCATGGCCGACGAGCGCGGCGGCGTAGCTTTCGACCGCGTCGCGCGACGTGGCGTTCTGGAGCGCGCCGCCGAGGCTGATCCGGCCGTCCGGCGTCAGTTGGGCGTCGAAGCGGGGCGCGTAGACCTCCGCGCCATCCGCGCCCGTCGCCGAGCGTGGGGGAAGGATCGTGTTGAGCGTGAAAACCTCGGGAAGGGAGCGCCGCAGCTTCACGCCCACCTCGGCGAGCTTCGCGGGATCGACGCCGTCCGGTCCGGTCAGGGTCGCATCGACATCCCGGATCGCGAACCGGCCGCCGCCGAGTTCGCCGAGCGCGCGCAGCCCATCGACGACGGCGGCGCCCCATTCCGGCGTCGGGGCGCCGAGGCCGATCGCGCAGACCGGATCGCCGCCCGCGCCCAGCTCGCGCCCGGCGGCGGTGAGCACGGCCACGTCCGTCGCGGTCTCGGCCGAGCAGGCTTCGAACCGCCCCTCGACGCCGTTCGAGACGAAATCGACCCGGAACGGCGTGATCACTGGCCGGGGCGCAGCGACATCGAGCGCGAGGGAGACATTGGCCGGCCTGGCCGCGCGCAGCGTGGTTTCCAGCGCGTGGCGCGCGCCCTCGTCCTCGACCGCGGCGGTGACGCTGACGTGGCCGGGCGTGACGCTCACCTTCGAGCGCGGCGCGTCGCGGAGCGCGCGCAGGCCGAGCGCGAGGCCCTCGGCCCAGCCCGGCGGGGCTGCTCCCTCCGCCGTCTGCAGCATGTCGCCCACGGCGCCCCCGAGCCCGGCGCCATCCAGACCGGCCCGGATCGCCGCCCGCCCACCCTCGGCGGGGACTAGGCCGATCAGCGAGACCTCCTCGCCGTCGCGCAGGATTTCGAGCGAGAACTCCGGCGCGGCGGCCGGATCGGCGGTCCTGACGGTCGCGCGGTCGACCACCCGGCTTTCATCGATGACGGCGCGAGCGACGGCGAGCGCGCGAACGCGCGCCGCCTCGTCGGGCGCTTCGCCGCTGATCACCACGATGAGGCCGTCCGTCGCGACCTCGGCCCAATCCTGGCCTTCGCGTGCCAGCGCCTCGGTCATCCCGGCGTGGGTCGCCTCCTCGAACCGGGCGACCCCGCGCCGCGAAAGCTCATAGGCGCCGCCGGCCACCCCGCCGAGCGCGATCAAGCCGAAGATCAGGGCCATGGGCCGCATCGATGGAATGCCTCGTGTCGCATGAAGCGCCCGGAGACGGCCCGGACGGCGGTCGCCCGTGTCTATCGCCGAAAGGACGGCCGGTTCAACTCCGCGGCCATCAAGGCCCTGTTACGTCTCAGACCCCCGCCACGACGATGGCGAGCAGGAACCCGGCCGCGAGCAGGAGCCCGGCATCGCGGTTCGAGCGGAACAGCATGAGGCAGACCTCCGGGTCGTCGATGTCGAGCCGCCGGAGCTGCCAGACGAGATGCGCGGCCATGCCGCCCAGGCCCGCCAGGGCGCAGATCCGCGCCACCGGGCCCAGCGACGCCGCGAAGATCGCCATCGCGAGCAGCAGGACGGTCAGGACGGCGAAGCCGGTGAGCCAGCGCCGCGTCGCCGTTCCGAACAGCCGCGCGGTCGATTTCACCCCGATCAGCGCGTCGTCCTCGCGGTCCTGATGCGCGTAGATCGTGTCGTAGAACAGCGTCCAGGCGATGCCCGCGGCATAAAGCAGCACCGGCGGCCAGCCGAGCCCCCCGGCATGGGCGGCCCAGCCGAGCAGCGCGCCCCAGTTGAAGGCGAGGCCGAGGAAAACCTGCGGCCACCAGGTGAAGCGTTTCGCGAAGGGATAGATCGCCACGAGCGCCAGCGACGCGATGCCGAGCCAGATCGCCGCCGCGGGGAAGGTCAGGAGAATCCCGAAGGCGACGAGCGCCTGGATGGCCATCCATGCCGCCGCCTTCCGGGGTGTCACCTGCCCCGAGGGCAGCGGGCGCGAGCGTGTCCGGGCCACCCTGGCGTCGAAATCCTGATCCGTCAGATCGTTCCAGGTGCAGCCGGCCCCACGCATCAGAACCGCGCCGAGCGCGCAGCCAACCGCGATCCAGAGGTCCACCCAGCGAGCGCCGCCCGGATCGGCGGCCGCCGCTAGCGCCACGCCCCACCAGCAGGGGATGAGCAGGAGCCAGGTGCCGATCGGGCGATCCGCCCGGCTCAGCCGCAGATAGGGCCGCGTCCAGGCGGGCGCGCGGAGATCGACCCAGTTGCCGCGGACGGCGTCCGCGACGCTTCCCTGAGGCGTGCCGCTCGGAGTAGATTGCGTGTTCATGGGGGCTGTATGGCAGAACTCGGCGGGAAGATCAGGCTTTTTGTACGCGCCGATCTCGGTGACGGCGTCGCGGTCCCGCTCGACGCCGATCAGGCGCATTATCTCTTCAATGTCATGCGCCTCGGGCCGGACGCGCCGGTCACGATCTTCAACGGCCGGGATGGCGAATGGTACGCCCGCGTCGAGCAGGTGGGCCGGAAGGGCGGCGCGCTCCGGGTCGTGGCGGCGGGCCAGGACCAGCGCCGGCCGCCGGATCTGACGCTGCATTTCGCGCCGATCAAGAAGGCCCGGACCGATTTCATCGTCGAGAAGGCGACGGAACTTGGTTGCGCGCGGATCGCACCGGTCTTCACGCGGCACACCAATGCCGAGCGGCTCCGCCTCGACCGCTTGCGCGCCCATGCGATCGAGGCGGCGGAGCAATGCGGCGAGACGCATGTGCCCGAGCTTCTCGAACCGGTGCGACTCGAGAAGCTGCTGGATGGCTGGGACCCCGCGCGGCGGCTGATGTTCTGCGATGAGTCGCGGACGGCCAGGCCCGCCACGGAGGCGCTGGCGGGCGAGCGGCGGGGCGCTCCCTGGGCCATCCTGATCGGGCCCGAGGGCGGGTTCGCCGAGGAGGAGCTTTCCCGCCTGCGCGGGGCACCCTTCGTTCTCCCCGTCACGCTGGGCCCCAGGGTGCTGCGCGCCGATACCGCCGCCGCCGCCGCGATCACGCTCTGGCAATCGGTGCTGGGGGATTGGCAATGAGCGGAGACCGGTTATGAGCGGAGACCGGATATGAGCGGAGGCTGGCGATGAGCTTCGTGCGCCCGGAACTCCGTGCCGCGCTGCGCGCCTGGCGCGAGCCGATCATCTGGGGCGCGCTGTTCGGTTTCGGGCTCTGGCAGGTGGCCGTCGGCTATCTCGACCTCGCGCCGCTCAGCTTCCTCGTCGGCCTCGTCGCGACCGCCGCCGGGTTCGGCCTCCTGCGCGACGCGCTGCGCCGGCGATGGCTGCGCGGCGAGGTGCCATCCGAGGGCGTCGTGGTGATCGACGAAGCCCGGATCGGCTATCTCGGGCCAAGGGGCGGAGGTTTCGTCGATCTGCCGGCGGTCGTGTCGGTCGAGATCGTTCCGCGCCCGCATGTCCCACCCGATTCGGGCCACGCCTGGCTGATCCGCGCCGAGGATGGGGCGGAACTCATGATCCCGATCGGCGCGCATGGCGCCGAGGCGCTGGTGCCGACCTTGAGCGCGCTGCCCGGGATCGACTTCGACCAGGGCGTGGCGGCGGTCGCCGAGCCCGGCGCGCATCGCGCGACACTCTGGCGCAAGGCCGGCTGAGCCCCGAGGCACGCGATGTTGATCCGGCGCCACGCTCGCGGTCTCGGCACCTTCCGGCGGCTTGCCTTGCCCAGATGGCGGCACTAAGGCTTGTCGCCGCGCAACACGGCCGATGCCGAGATTTCGAAGGCGAGTGACATGTCGATCCCACAGTCCGGTGGCGGCCTCATCGAGTCGCAAGACCAGCTGGCCGAGTATCTCGCCTCCGGCTGCAAGCCGGTCGATGCCTGGCGTATCGGGACTGAGCACGAGAAGTTCGGCTATTCGCTCTCCGACCGCCTGCCGCTGCCCTACGAGGGGAAGGCGTCGATTCTCACCATGCTGTCGGGTCTGCGCGACCGTTTCGGCTGGGAGCCGGTCGAGGAGGCGGGCAAGCTCATCGGGCTGCAGAAGGACGGCGCCAACGTCAGCCTCGAGCCGGGAGGCCAGCTCGAGCTCTCCGGCGCGCCGCTCAGGACGATCCACGAGACCTGCGACGAGGTGAACGCGCATCTGCGCGAGGTGAAGGTGATCGCCGATGAGGTGGGCGCGGCCTTCATCGGATTGGGCGCCACGCCGGAATGGACCGCCGAGGAGATGCCGGTGATGCCGAAGGGGCGCTACGCGCTCATGACCCGCTACATGCGCCAGGTCGGAAGCCACGGCACGCAGATGATGTACCGGACCTGCACCGTGCAGGTGAACCTCGACTTCGCCTCCGAGGCGGACATGGTGAAGAAGTTCCGCGCCTCGCTCGCGCTGCAGCCGGTCGCGACCGCGCTTTTCGCCAGTTCACCCTTCTTCGAGGGCGCGGTGAACGGCTGGCAGTCCTGGCGCGCGCGGATCTGGCGCGACACCGATCCGGCGCGCACCGGCATGCTGCCCTTCGTCTTCGAGGACGGCATGGGGTTCGAGCGCTATGTCGATTACGCGCTCGATGTGCCGATGTATTTCGTCTATCGCGACGGCAGGTACATCGACGCCCTCGGCCAGAGCTTCCGCGATTTCCTCGACGGCCGGCTGCCGGCGCTTCCGGGCGAGAAGCCGACGCTTTCGGACTGGGCCGACCACCTGACGACGATCTTCCCCGAGGTCCGTATCAAGAAGTTCATGGAGATGCGCGGCGCGGATGCCGGCCCGTGGCGGCGGCTCTGCGCGCTGCCGGCTCTCTGGGTCGGTCTGCTCTACGACGGCGCGGCGCTTGATGGCGCCTGGGATCTCGCCAAGGGCTGGAGCGCCGATGAGCGCGATCAGCTCAGGCATGACGCGGCGAAGGACGGCCTGCGCGCGACGATGCCCGACGGGCGGCCGCTGCGCGATTTCGCGCGCGATCTGTTGAAGGTGGCCGAGGCGGGGCTCAAGGCGCGCGCCATGTCGGGCGCGGGCGGATTGATGCCGGACGAGACCCACTTCCTGAACGCGCTGCACGAGGTCGTGGAATCGGGCCAGACGCAGGCCGACGAGATGCTCGCGCGCTACCGCGGCGAATGGAACGGAAAGCTCGCCCCGCTCTACGCGGAATATAGTTACTGACCCCGTGACCGTGACGGGCCTTTTGTAACGGAGCTTTAACACCCGCATCACGCGAGGAGGCGCACTCTCTTGACTCACCAGTCAAGGAGATTCGCCATGCCCCGCTCTCGCAGGAAGGTCCAGCAGGACGACTACGATTTCGATTCGGAAGAAGACCTCTACGCCGATCCCGATGAATTCGTCGAAGGCCTGCGCTACGCCGTCGCCCGGGCCCGGTGCTCGGCGCACGACGTGTTCGAACTCGGTGCCGGTCGCGGTTTCGTCGATCTGGACGCTCTCGCGGCCGCCGACTATGGCGACTGAGCAACAGTTCATTGACGATCCTTGTCCGTCTCCGGTTCTCGATTACGATTTGATAACGGGCGGAGCGACACTGTCGCCATCAGCGCGAACCAATGGAGAACATCGATGCAGCCGCCGCTGTCCCATACCGTCCCCTCCGCCGGGGCTCTCTACCCGGAGGAGCGTAACCTGATCGCCTCGCTTCAGCGTCTGGTCGATCAGGGCAAGCAGGTCGCCGGCGAGGCGGCCGCGGGCGTCGATGCCCGCGCGCAGCTCGCCCGCGTCTTCGCGGCCTTCGGCTGAGCCGTCAGGCCTTGCGGCCGATCCGGGGCTCCGTTCCGTCGAGGAGGCGCCGGATATTCGCATGATGCCGCGCGAGCACCAGCCCGGCCATGCCGATGCCGAGCCAGACCGAGCCCGGCGGCCCGATGAGAGCCAGCCAGACGGGCGCCGCCACCGCCGCCACCAGGGCGGACAGCGACGAGATCCGTGAGATCACGGCCATGGCGAGCCAGGTCAGGCAGCAGATCAGACCGACGACGGGTGCCAGCGCCAGCATGACGCCGAGGAAGGTCGCCACCCCCTTGCCGCCCCGGAAGCGGAGCCAGACGGGGTAGAGGTGGCCGAGGAACGCCGCGCCGCCGGCGACGAGCGCCGCCTCCGGCCCGGCGAGATACCGCGCGGCCAGGACCGCCACCGCGCCCTTCGCCCCGTCGAGGAGCAATGTCGCCAGCGCCGCCTTCTTGTTGCCGGTGCGCAGCACATTGGTGGCGCCGATATTGCCCGATCCGATTCCGCGCAGGTCGCCGAGGCCCAGCGCCCGGGTGATGAGCACCCCGAAGGGAATCGAGCCGATCAGATAGGCGCAGAGCGCCACCAGCATGAGCATCAGGCGCCCCCCCGCGCGTAGACCCGGTTTCCGGCGACCCAGGTGCCTTCGACCCGCCCCTGCATCCGCGCCAGGTCGAACGGCGTGTTCTTCGACTTCGACCGCAGGGTCGCGCGGTCGAGCACGTAAGGCACATCCGGATCGAACAGCACCAGATCCGCGGGCGTGCCGGGCGCGAGCCGCCCCGAATCGAGCCCGAGCAGCCGGGCCGGGTTGAGCGCGAGCGCCCGCCAGAGCCCGGGCAGCGTCATCTGCCCGGAATGCAGGAGTCGAAGCGCCGCGGGCAGCAGCGTTTCCAGCCCGACCGCGCCCGCCGCCGCCTCTTCGAAGGGCAGGCGCTTTTCCTCCTCGTCGCGCGGCGTGTGGAACGAGCCGATCACATCGATCTCTCCCGCCGCCAGCGCCTCGACCATCGCCACCCGGTCGTCCTCGGAGCGGAGCGGCGGGGTGAGCTTGAAGAAGGTGCGATAGTCGCCGACATCGAACTCATTGAGCGTCAGATGATGGATCGAGACGCCCGCCGTGACGCGCAGCCCGGCTTCGCGCGCCCGCCTGAGCGCCGGCAGGCTGCGCGCGGTCGAAAGCTGGTCGGCGTGATAGCGTGCCCCGGTCATCTCGACGATGGCGAGGTCGCGTTCGAGCCCGATGCGCTCGGCCATCGGCGAGACGGCGGGAAGGCCGAGCTGCGAGGCGAACTGGCCCGAGGTGACGCAGGCGCCCGCCGAGAGCACCGGTTCCTGGGGGTGGCCGATCACGAGCGCGCCGAGCCCCTTGGCATAGGTCAGGCAGCGCTGGAACACTCGCGGATTCGCCACCGCGCGCACATCGGTGAAGGCGACCGCGCCCGCGTCGGAAAGAAATCCGATCTCGGTCATCTCCTGCCCGGCGCGGCCCTTGGTGAGCGCCGCGAGCGGCAGCACGCGAACCGGGCTCGCATCGACCGCGCGGCGGAGCAGGAATTCGAGCACTTCCGGATCGTCGATCGCGGGCTCGGTATCGGGCCGCGTGACCATGGTCGTGACACCGCCCGCCGCCGCCGCGGCTCCGGCGGTCCGGAAGCTCTCCTTGTGCCGTTCCCCCGGCTCGCCGATCTTGACGCCGATGTCGATGATGCCGGGCGCGAGGCAGAGGCCGCGGCAATCCTCGACCTCGCTCTTTCTGCGCGCGGCTTCGCCGGGGCCGAGGATCTCGACGATCCGGCCGTTCTCGATCGCGATCCCGCCCTCGCGGATCTCGTCCGATGCGGGGTCGACCAGCCGGGCGTTCAGAAGCGTCAGCATGACACGCTCCCGTCCCGCTGGCCGCCGCGCAGATTGCGCGCCAGCAGGTCCATCGCCGCCATCCGCACCGCGACGCCCATTTCCACCTGTTCCTGGATCACGCTCACGTTGATGTCGTCGGCGAGCAGCCCGTCGATCTCGACGCCGCGGTTCATCGGCCCGGGGTGCATCACGATCGCATCGGGTCTTGCGACGGCGAGTTTCTCGGGGTCGAGCCCGAAGCGGTGGTAGTATTCGCGCATCGAGGGGATGAAGGCGCCATCCATCCGCTCCTTCTGGAGCCGCAGCATCATCACCACATCGGCGTCCCGGAGCCCCTCGCGCATGTCCTCGAAGACCTCGACGCCGAAGTTTTCGATCCCCGGCGGCAGCAGCGTCGGTGGGCCGATGATCCTGAGCCGGTTCTCCATCCGGCCGAGCAGGAGGATGTTCGAGCGCGCCACCCGGCTGTGGGCGATGTCGCCGCAGATCGCGATCGTGAGCCGCGAGAGCCGCCCCTTGCGGCGGCGGATCGTCAGCGCGTCGAGCAGCGCCTGGGTCGGATGCTCGTGCCGCCCGTCGCCGGCGTTCAGGACCGCGCAATTGACCTTGGAGGCGAGCAGGTTGACCGCGCCCGAGTTCGGGTGCCGGACGACGAGCAGGTCGGGATGCATCGCATTGAGCGTCATCGCCGTGTCGATCAGCGTCTCGCCCTTCTTCACCGAGGATTGCGAGACGGCCATGTTCATCACATCCGCCCCGAGCCGCTTGCCCGCCAGCTCGAAACTCGCCTGCGTGCGGGTCGAATTCTCGAAGAACATGTTGATCTGAGTCATGCCGCGCAGCGCGTCGCCGCGCTTGTCGCCGCCGCGGTTGAGATCGACATAGGTGTCGGCGAGGTCGAGGACGGTCTCGATATCGGTCCGGGACAGGCCCTGGATACCGAGGAGATGACGATGCGCGAACAAGAGGCCCTCCCGTGTCGCGGCATCTAAACCAAGGACGGGCGCCCGGGCAAGGCATCGGCGGTCCCGCACGGGACGGGCGCGGGGGGCGAGGCGGGCCGGCCGCCGCCGGCGCCGGACTTCGTCCGTCCCCCGACCTCCGGCGGTGGCGCCGCGTCGGGCGTCGCGCCGGTGGCGAGCGGAGCGTGCGCGGCGCGTTTCGCGCGTGGCGCCTGTGGCGGGCGCGCGTCGCCGGGCTTTCTCCCGCTCCGGCGCCGGGCTAGAACGGAGGCATGACAGGGGTGCCCTCATCCGTCGCGGCCGATCTCGCCGCGCTTGCCTGGCAGGTGGAGGCCGGGGCCGACGAGGCGATCGGCGAGGTGCCGGTCAACCGCTTCGACGCCGCCGAGCAACCGGCGAGGCCGGCCCGGGCCGTGGCGGTCGCGGGCCGGCCCAAGTCGGGGCCCAAGTCCGCGCCCGAGGCCGCGCCAGGGACAGCGGCCGCTCCGCCGGGGGGTGAAGGCGGGGCGACGGCGGCCGAGGCCGATGCGCGGATGATCGCGGCGGGTTGCGCCGATCTCGCCGCGCTTCGCGCCGCGATCGAGGCCTTCGACGGCTGCCCCCTGAAGGTCGCGTCGAAATCAACCGTCTTCGCCGATGGCAATCCGGCGGCGCGGGTGATGATCGTCGGCGAGGCGCCGGGTCGCGACGAGGACATGGCGGGGCTGCCCTTCGTCGGGCGCTCGGGGCGGCTGCTCGACCGGATGTTCGAGACGATCGGCCTGTCGCGGCGGGCGGAGGCGGCGGAGGAGGCGGTCTACATCACCAATGTCCTGCCCTGGCGGCCGCCCGAGAACCGCGATCCGGCGGGGGCGGAATCGGCGATGATGATGCCCTTCCTGTTCCGGCATATCGAGTTGAAGGCGCCGAAGGTCATCGTGGTGATGGGCAATCCGGCGGCGCGCACCGTGCTCGGCACCACGACCGGGATCACGCGGCTCAGGGGACAATGGGGCGACTGGCACGGGGTGCCGGTGCTGCCGATGCTGCATCCCGCCTATCTGCTTCGCAACGGGATCGCGAAGCGAGAGGCCTGGGCGGATCTGCTCACGCTCCGCGTCTGGCTGGACGAGAACGGAGGATAGGAGCCGAGATGGCCGAGGAACGGGACTTCCTGCCGGTGAATATCGCGGTGCTCACCGTCTCCGACACGCGGGATCTCGCGGAGGACCGCTCCGGCGAGACGCTGGTCGCGCGGCTGGTCGAGGCAGGCCATCGGCTCGCGGATCGCCGGATCGCGCGGGACGAGCAGGCGGAGATCGTCGCCATCCTGCGGGACTGGATCGCCGATCCGGGCGTCGACGTGGTGATCTCGACCGGCGGCACCGGGCTCACCGGTCGCGATGTGACGGTCGAGGCGCACCAGTCGGTCTATGAGAAGGAAATCACCGCCTTCGCCGTGGTCTTCACCCTCGTCTCCCACGGCAAGATCGGCACCTCGGCGGTGCAGAGCCGCGCCTGCGCCGGAGTCGCGGGCGGAACCTATCTCTTCGCGCTGCCGGGCTCGCCCGGTGCCTGCCGCGATGCCTGGGACGAGATCCTGAGGGTCCAGCTGGACTACCGGCACCGGCCCTGCAACTTCGTCGAGATCCTGCCCCGGCTCGAGGAGCATCGGCGGCGGAAGTAGGGCGGAGATCTGTCCGCCCGCCCCCCACCCAGCCACCCGATCCGCCGTCAGAGCTCCATCCAGGCGCGCGCCTTGGAGGAAGTCGCGATCGCCTCGATCACCGTCATGATCCGCGCGCCGGCGCGGAAGTTGAACGGCTCCGGCCGCTCGCCCGCGATCGCCTGGACGAAGCCCTGGACCTCGATCGCCTTCAGGTCGTTGAAGCCGAGCTGGTGCCCGCCCGCGACGCAGAAGCGGCCATAGGGCGGATGCTCCGGCCCCGCGAGGATGGTCCGGAAACCGCGGCGCCCCTCGGGGTCGCTCGCGTTGTAGTAGCGCAACTCGTTCAGCCGCTCCTGGGTGAACAGGATCGCGCCCTTCGAGCCGTAGATCTCGAAATCATGCTGCATCTCCTGGCCGGTGGCGATCCAGCTCGCCTCGATATTGCCCGAGGCGCCGTTCTCGAACCGAAGGAAGGCGCGGCCGATGTCGTCGACCTCGATCTGGCGCGTGCCGCCCTTGCCATCGGGGCGCTCCTTGATCGCGGTGACGAAATCGCCCATCACCGCCGTGATCGGGCCGAGCAGGTATTCCGCCGTGGCGAGCGCGTGGCTGCCGATATCGGCGAAGGCGCCGCCGCCGGCGGGATCGACGCGGAAGCCGCCGGGATTCGACGCATCCGCCATGAATTCCTCGGCATGGACGCCGCGGAAGGAGCGGATCTCGCCAAGCTCGCCCGACTGGATCATTTCGCGCGCCAGAATCATGATCGGGTTGCAGAGGTAGTTGAAACCGACCTGCGTGCGGATGCCCGCGGCCTCGGCCGCTTCCGCCATTTCGATCGCATCGGCGGCGAGGGGTGCGAGCGGCTTCTCGCAGTAGACATGCTTTCCGGCGGCGATCGCGGCCAGCGCCATTTCCTTGTGCAGAGCGTTCGGCGTCGTGATATCGACGACGTCGATCGAGGCGTCGTCGATGATGCTCCGCCAGTCGCCGGTCGAGGTCTCGAAGCCGAACTCGGCCCCCGCCGCGGCGGCCAGCTCATCGGTCCGGTCCGCGACCGCGCGGAGGACGAGATCGTAGGGCAGGTCGAAGACCCGGTTGGCGGCGGCGAAGCCGAAGGTATGGGTCTTGCCCATGAATCCGGTGCCGATCAGGCCGATGTTGAGCTTGGGCTTCGAGTTTGCCATCCGCGGTCTCTCCCTGCGCGTCCCGACTCACTGGCGATCTCTTGGCCGAATGGTCGAGAACAAAAATTCTGCTTCTGGTATCGTTTGGAATACTTGTGCTGTCAACGGCGAATGCCTAATGATCCGGCAATCGCGCCGAAGCACGAATCGGTGCACCGGGAACGGGAGGGCTGGAGATGAAAGCGAAGCTTGGGATCGCGCCGATCGCGTGGTGGAACGACGACCTCGCGGAACTGAGCGATGACGTGTCGCTCGAGGAATGCCTGCGTCAGGCGCGCGAGGCGGGCTATACCGGCATGGAGACCGGGCGGCGCTTCCCGATGGACCCGGCGGAGCTCGGGGCGGTTCTCGACAAGTTCGGGATCTCGGTCTGCGGCGGCTGGTTCTCCGGGCTGTTGCTCGATGGCGAGATCGCCGCCGAGAAGGACCGGATCGCGGCGCAGATGGAGCTTTTCAAGGCGATGAACGCGCCCTGCATCGTCTATGGCGAGACCGCGCGCTCGATCCAGGGGGTGAAGACGGCGCCGCTTGCGACCAAGCCGAAGCTCTCCGAGGACGAGATCAGGGTCTATGCCCGCAAGATGACCGAATTCGGCGAATGGTGCGCCGAACAGGGCATGCCGCTTGCCTATCATCACCACATGGCGGCGGCGATCGAGACCGAGGCGGAGCTTGATCTCTTCATGAAGCATTCCGGCGAGGGCATTCCGCTGCTTTACGACGCGGGCCACATGGCCTTCGCCGGCGGCGATGTGCTCAGGGTGATCGACAATCACCATGCGCGGATCTCCCATGTCCACACCAAGGACGTGCGGATGGGCGTGATCGACGCGCTCGACCGGACGCGGGAGAGCTTCCTCGACGCGGTGGTGAAGGGCGCCTTCACCGTGCCGGGCGACGGTTCGCTCGATTTCGAGGCGATCGTGAAGACGCTCGCCGATCACGGCTACGAGGGCTGGTTCGTCGTCGAGGCGGAGCAGGACCCCAAGGTCTCGCCGCCGCTCGAAATGGCGAAGATCGGACACAAGGAACTCCTGCGCGTCATGGACGCCGCCGGATATGAAGTGGAGGGCGTCCCGGCCTGAGGGCCGGGACAACCCCCGAAGGAACCGGCGCGCGCGGGGGGCGTCCCGTGCGTGTCGGGCTGATTCAGGTCGCGCCCGTTCAGCTCGGCCTGACAGATCGGGCCTGACAGATCGGGCCTATCGGGCCGGGCTTGTCAGGGCGTGTGGCAGGTGTGGACGGTGGCCGCGAGCGGCATCGCGAAGGGCGGCGCGCCGAAGGCGGCGACCAGAGACCCGACGACGGCCTCGACCACCTCCGTCGGGTCGATCCCCGCGGCCCGGATCTCGGCCACGACGGGCGACCCCCGCACGAGACCCTCGGCGAAACCCTCGGGATCTGCGACCCGCGCCGTGACCCGGACCTCGGTGCTCTCGATCCGGCACCAGCCGGCGGCGCGCAGGTCGAGGCTGATCCGGTGCGGATCGACATAGGCGTGCGGCGCCGACCATGCCTCGGGGACATGGCCGAGGAAGCGGGCGATCGCCTCGCCGGCGATCCCGGCGAAGGGGTTGGCGGAGACCGGTCCCCAGCAGTTGAAGGCATAGGTCCCGCCCGGCCGGACCACCCGCGCGACTTCCTGGAACGCGTCGCATTTGCGCGGGAAGAGCGCCACGCCGAACTGGCAGACGGCGAGATCGAAGGCCGCGTCCTCGAAGGGCAGGGCGGCGCAGTCGGCGAGCCTGAATCCGGCGCGATCGCCCAGGCTCGCGCGGGCGCGGGCGAGCATGGCCGGGTCGATGTCCGTCACGGTCAGCGTCGCGGCCGGCAGCCGCGCGCGCAGGGCCCGGGTCAGCACTCCGGTTCCGGCGGCGAGTTCCAGCACGTGGCGGGGCCCGAGTTGCGCGGCGCGCCAGGCCAGATCGGCGGCGAAGGCTTCGAACAGCACGGGGCCGAGCCCCGCGTCGTAGAAATCGGCGTGGTGATCGAGCGACTGTCTGGTGAGCACGGACATCCGGACCTCGCGATAATTCCCCATCAGCATAGCGTGAAATTCGCTCGGGATCGACTCACGCCGCCGGGAGCCGCTCGGTCGCGCCGTGGACCATGCGGCTGGACGCCGGCCATTCGCTCGAATTGTCGGCATTCGGCCGAGACGCATGGCGCCCGGCGGGTTACGATGCGCCAAAAGCCGAAAGAGCGATTCGAAGATGAGGCAGTGGCAGTCGCGGAAGATGGTTCCGCACCTGATTTCATTGGCGCTCCTGAGCGTGCTCGCAGCCTGCGGCGGCGCGAAGGAGGAGTCCCGGCCAGAAGTGATCCGGCCAGAGACACCCCGCCCTGAGGCGTCGCGCGGCGCGGTCGCGGCGCCGGTGTTCGGCGATGCCGATCCGCATGACTGGATCGGCAAGGCGCCCTGGCACTACCCGGTGCATGGGATCGATGTTTCCCGCTACCAGGGCGAGATCGACTGGCGCCGGGTCCGGGGCGCCGATGTCTCCTTCGCCTATATCAAGGCGACGGAGGGCGGGGATGTCGTGGACGAGATGTTCGAGACCAACTGGGCGCGCGCCCGGGCGGCGGGCGTGCCGCGCGGCGCCTACCATTATTACTATTTCTGCCGGAGCCCGGAGGAACAGGCGCGGTGGTTCGCGAGCCACGTTCCCGCCGATCCCTCCGCGCTGCCGCCCGTGCTCGACATCGAATGGACGCATCAGTCGAAGACCTGCCGCTTCCGGCCCGAACCCGAGGAGGCGCGGGAGATGATGCACCGGTTCCTCAAGGCGCTGGTGCTCCGGTACCACAAGCGGCCGCTCATCTACACGACGGTGGATTTCTACTCGGACAACCAGCTCTGGAAGGTCACGGGCTACAACTTCTGGCTTCGCTCGGTCGCGGGGCATCCCTCGCTGACCTATCCGGCGCAGGACTGGCTGCTGTGGCAGTATACCGGGACGGGGATCGTGCCGGGGATCGAGGGGAAGGCGGATCTCAACGCCTTCGTCGGGTCGCGCGCCGAATTCGCCAACTGGGTGTCGCGATGAGTCGCTGGGCAAGGTGCGCGCCGCGGCGTGGTCTCGTCCGCCGTCACGCGCCCCGCCCCGATCAGTCCTTCCTGATCCAGCCCCCGCCGAGCACCCGTGTTCCCTCGGGCGCGTAGAAGACGCAGGCCTGGCCGGGCGCGATGCCTTCCTCGGGTCCGAGCAGTTCCACCCGCGCCCGGCCATCGCCGAGCGGATGGACGCGCGCGGGTTTCGGCGGGCGTGTCGAGCGGACGCGGACCGCGACCTCCCAGCCGCCTTCGGGCGCCGCCCCGAAACCGCCATCGCCGAGCCAGTTGACCTCGCCCACCGTCAGTGACCGGCTCGCCAGCGCTTCGCGCGGCCCGACGATCACCCGCCGCGTCTCCGCGTCGAGCCGGACCACGAAGAGCGGTTCCCCGGCGCCGCCAATGCCGAGGCCCCGGCGCTGGCCGACGGTGTAGTGGATGACCCCTTCGTGGCGCCCGAGCACCCGGCCGTCGAGATGGACGATCTCGCCGGGCTCGACCGCGCCCGGGCGCAGCTTCTCGATCACCTGGGCGTAGGAGCCGTTCGGGACGAAGCAGATGTCCTGGCTGTCGGGCTTGTCCGCGACCGCGAGGCCGAATCGCGCCGCGAGCGCGCGGGTCTCGGCCTTGGAGCCGAGCCCGCCCAGGGGGAACCGCAGGAAGTCGAGCTGCTCCGGCGTGGTCGAGAACAGGAAATAGCTCTGGTCCCGCGCGGGATCGGCGGCGCGGTGGAGTTCCGCCCCGGCGGGCCCCTCCAGACGCCGGATGTAATGGCCTGTCGCCATGCAGTCGGCATCGAGATCGCGCGCGGTTTCCAGAAGGTCGCGGAACTTCACCCGTTCGTTGCAGCGGATGCAGGGCACGGGTGTGGCGCCGGCGAGATAGGCGTCGGCGAATTCGTCGATCACGCTCTCGCGGAAGCGATTCTCGTAGTCGAGCACGTAATGCGGAAAATCCAGCGTTTCCGCCACGCGCCGCGCATCGTGGATGTCGCGTCCCGCGCAACAGGCGCCCTTGCGCGCCAGCGCCGCGCCATGATCGTAGAGCTGCAGGGTCACGCCGACCACGTCATAGCCTTCCGCATGCAGCATCGCAGCGACCACGGAACTGTCGACGCCGCCCGACATGGCGACGACGACGCGCGTGTCACGCGGCGCCCTGGGCAATCCGAGGCTGTTCACGCCCGGCCGGGCGGCGTTGTCTAGCATGGGTCCGGTCCCTTGGGATAAGCGGTAATATAGTAAAAGGCCGAGTAATGACAAGGGCTTGGTTCATGGCCACTTAAGAGTCCAGGGCGCAAGTATTCACTCGGGTGATGCGTGGGTAACGGAGTGAAACATGTACATTCGCCGTGAGAAGGGACCGATCTTTGTAACATTGCCGGACGGAACCAAGATGACGCGTTCCGACCTGCCGCCAGGCAATACGCAGCGCTGGGTGGCGCGGCGCAAGGCCACGGTGGTCTCGGCTGTGGATCATGGCCTGATCGGAGTCGAGGAAGCCTGCGAGATGTATCGGCTTTCGGCCGAGGAACTCGAGCTTTGGCGCGAGGCCGTGCACCGGCACGGGGCGGCCGCGCTGCGCGTGACGGCGCTACAAAAGTATAGACAACTCTAGGTTGCGCGGCTAGCGTGCCGCAATCGTAATCAGTCGTTAACCCCATGACGTTTTAGTCCTGGGCGTGTTGGGGACCGATCCCCGTGAACCGGAGAGCAGCCAGTGCGTATCCTGCTTGTCGAGGACGATGCCACCACGTCCAAGAGCATCGAGATGATGCTTCAGAATGCGAATCTGAACGTCTATGCGACGGATCTTGGGGAAGAAGGCATCGATCTCGCCAAGCTCTACGACTACGACCTGATTCTTCTCGACCTCAACCTGCCCGACATGACGGGCCATGAGGTATTGCGCCAGCTCAGGATCTCGAAGGTGGAGACGCCGATCCTGATCCTCAGCGGGACCGACGACACCGAATCGAAGCTCAAGGGCTTCGGTTTCGGCGCCGACGACTACATGACCAAGCCCTTCCACCGGCAGGAGCTGATCGCGCGCATCCATGCGATCGTGCGCCGCTCCAAGGGCCATGCGCAGTCGGTGATCACGACGGGCAAGTTCACCGTCAATCTCGACGCCAAGACGGTCGAGGTCGACAACCGGACGGTGCATCTGACCGGCAAGGAATACCAGATGCTGGAGCTTCTCTCGCTCCGCAAGGGCACGACGCTGACCAAGGAGATGTTCCTGAACCATCTCTACGGCGGCATGGACGAGCCGGAACTGAAGATCATCGACGTCTTCATCTGCAAGCTGCGCAAGAAGCTCTCGGAGGCGACGGGCGGCGAGAACTACATCGAGACGGTCTGGGGCCGGGGCTATGTGCTCCGCGATCCGAACAGCGCCGAGGCGCGGCGCAAGCTCGCCATGGGGGCTTGACATAGGGGCCTGACGTGGGGGCCTAGAATGGGGGCCTGAGCGCCTCTCGCGGTGGACCGAGGTCCGCCCAGCTGGCCGCCTTCGGGCGGCCTTTTCGTTGCGCGGGGGATGTTGAGCGCGGCGGTGGGAGAGGGTACCTCAGGCGGGTCGAACCCCGGAGAGGCCCATGTCAGACCTGCGCCCTGTCGAAGAGCTCAGCCTCGATGAGGCGGCGGAGGAGCTTCGGTCGCTCGCCGAACGTCTGGGCGAGGCCAATCGCGACTATCACCAGAAGGACGCGCCGAGGATCGCCGACGCGGAATACGACGCGCTGAAGCGACGGAACGCGGAGATCGAGACGCGCTACCCCGAGCTTCGTCGCGCCGATTCGCCGAGCGAGCAGGTGGGCGCGGCCCCCTCCGAGGCTTTCGCCAAGGTCCGCCACGTCGTCCCGATGCTGAGCCTCGCCAACGCTTTCGAGGACGCGGAGGTGATCGATTTCGACTCCCGCATCCGCCGCTTCCTCGGCCTCTCGGCGGAGGAGCCGCTGGCCTTCACGGCGGAACCGAAGATCGACGGGCTGTCGCTGTCGCTCCGCTACGAGAAGGGCGTGCTGGTCCAGGCCGCGACGCGCGGCGATGGCGAGACGGGCGAGAACGTGACCGCCAACGCGCGAACGATCGACGATATCCCGGAGCGGATCGCGGGCGCGCCGGATGTGCTCGAAGTCCGGGGCGAGGCCTATATGAGCCACGCCGATTTCGCCGCGCTCAACGCCCGGCAGGCGGAGACGCGGGGCAAGACCTTCGCCAATCCGAGGAACGCCGCCGCGGGCTCTCTGCGCCAGCTCGATCCGAAGATCACCGCCGGCCGGCCGCTCCACTATTTCGCCTATGCCTGGGGCGCGCTCTCCGAACCGCTGGCCGCGACCCAGACCGAGGCGATCGCCCGGCTCGGCGCGATGGGGTTCCAGGTCAATCCGCTGATGCGCCGCTGCGAACATGTCGAGGACATGCTCGCGCAGTACCGCGCGATCGAGGCGCAGCGCGCGACCCTCGGCTACGATATCGACGGCGTGGTCTACAAGCTCGACCGGCTCGACCTGCAGGCGCGGCTCGGCTTCCGCTCCACCACGCCGCGCTGGGCGATCGCGCACAAGTTTCCAGCGGAGGTGGCGAGCACGCTGCTCGAAGGGATCGACATCCAGGTCGGCCGCACCGGCGCGCTCTCGCCCGTCGCGCGGCTGACGCCGGTCACGGTCGGCGGCGTCGTGGTCTCGAACGCGACCCTGCACAACGAGGACTACATCAAGGGGCTTGATTCGCACGGGCATGAGATCCGGGGCGGGCGCGACATCCGGATCGGCGACTGGGTGCGGGTCTATCGCGCCGGCGACGTGATCCCGAAGGTCGAGGATGTGGACCTCTCGCGGAGACCGGCCGATTCGGTGCCCTACGAATTCCCGCGTACCTGCCCGATCTGCGGCTCGGACGCGATCCGCGAGGAAGGCGAGGCCGTCCATCGCTGCGCCGGCGGGCTGATCTGTCCGGCGCAGGCGGTGGAGAAGCTGCGCCATTTCGTGAGCCGGAACGCCTTCGACATCGAAGGGCTCGGTGCGAAACAGGTCGAGGCGCTGTTCGCCGATGACTGGATCAGGGAGCCCGCCGATATCTTCACGCTTCGCGCCCGCTATGGCCCCGGCCAGCCGCTGCAGCTTCGCAACCGCGAGGGCTGGGGCGCGAAATCGGCGGAGAATGTGCTGAACGCGATCGACGAGCGGCGGCGCATCGCGATCAACCGCGTGATCTTCGGCCTCGGCATCCGCCATGTCGGCGAGACCGGGGCGATGCTGCTCGCCCGCGCCTATGGCTCCTGGGACCGGTTCCGCGAGGCGATGGAGGCGGCGCGGAGCCATGAGGGGCCGGAGTGGGAGGAACTGAACGCGATCGACGGTGTCGGCCCGGTCTTCGCCGCCGCGCTGGTCGATTACTTCCACGAACCGGCCGCGCGGGCGGCCGTGGACCGGCTGGTGCGCGAACTCGACATTCAGGACGTGGAGGCGCCCCGAACCGAGGGATCGCCGGTCGCGGGCAAGACCGTGGTCTTCACCGGCACGCTCGAAAGGATGACCCGCGCCGAGGCGAAGGCGCGGGCCGAGGCGCTGGGCGCGAAGGTGGCGGGCTCGGTCTCGGCGAAGACCGATATCGTCGTCGTGGGGCCGGGCGCGGGGTCGAAGGAGAAGAAGGCACGCGAACTGGGCCTCAACGTGCTCGACGAGGACCAGTGGCTCGCGCTGATCGGCTCGTGAGCCTGCGATGAGCCGCCCCGAGATCCTGTTTCCGCTCTTCGGCGAATTGACCGGCCTCCCCGGGGTGGGGCCGAAGGGGGCGAAACTCTTCGAGAAGCTCGGGATCGTGAAGCCCGCCGATCTCCTGATGACGCTGCCGGCGGGGGTGATCGACCGCAGGCTTCGCCCCACGGTGCTCGGCGCGCAGCTGCCTGAGGTGATCACGGTCGAGGTCGAAATCGGCGCGCATCATTCGCCTGGGCGCAAGGGCCGGCCGTATCGTGTCGACGTGCGCGACGCGGAGACGGATTTTCATCTCGTCTTCTTCCACCCCCGCGCCGAATGGCTGCGCGAGACCTTCCCGACCGGCCAGCGGCGCATCGTCTCGGGCCGGGTCGAGATCTTCGACGGCATCGCGCAGATGGCGCATCCCGATCATGTGCTGCGGCCCGGCGCCGCCGACTTGCCGGATCATGAGCCGGTCTATCCGCTGACCCAGGGGCTCACGGGCCGGGCGATGGCCAAGGCGGCGCGGGCCGCGCTCGACATCGCGCCTGACCTGCCGGAATGGATCGAGCCGAGCCTGATGCGGCGCCGGGGCTGGCCCGGCTGGCGCGCGGCGCTGGCGCTCGCCCATGCGCCGGAAGGCGCGGGCGATCTCTCGCCCGACGCGCCGGCGCGGGCGCGGCTCGCCTATGACGAGTTTCTCGCGCATCAGCTGACGCTCGCGCTGGCGCGGTCGCACATGAAGCGGCCGAAGGGCTACGAGACGAAAGGGGACGGCGGGCTTCGGGCGAAGGTGCTGGCGAAACTGCCGTTCCGTCCGACCGGCGCGCAGGAGCGGGCGGCGGCGGAGATCGCCGCCGACATGGCCGCGCCGATCCGGATGAACCGCTTGCTGCAGGGCGACGTGGGCGCGGGCAAGACGCTCGTCGCCTTCCTCGCGATGCTGGCGGCGGTCGAATCGGGCGGTCAGGCGGCGATGATGGCGCCGACCGAGATCCTCGCGCGCCAGCATCTCGCCGGTCTCGCGCCGCTCGCCGCGACCGCGGGCGTCCGGGTGGAGATCCTGACCGGTCGCGACAAGGGTGGCGAGCGGGCGGCGAAGCTCGCGGCGCTCGCCGAGGGGCGGATCGACGTGCTGGTCGGCACGCATGCGCTCTTCCAGGCGGATGTCGGGTTCAACGACCTCAGGCTCGCGGTGGTCGACGAGCAGCACCGTTTCGGCGTGCGGCAGCGGATGGACCTCGGCGCCAAGGGCCGGGCGGCCGACATCCTCGTGATGACCGCGACGCCGATCCCGCGCAGCCTCGCGCTCGCGCAATACGGCGACATGGACGTGTCGGTGCTCGACGAGAAGCCGCCCGGCCGCCGGCCGGTTCGCACCGCGCTCGTCTCCGCCGGCCGGACCGACGAGGTGATCGACCATCTGCGGAGCGCCCTCGGGCAGGGGCGGCAGGCCTATTGGGTCTGTCCACTGGTCGAGGAATCGGAGAGCGCGGAGATGACCGCCGCCGAGGAGCGGCACCGCGCGCTCACCGTGACGCTCGGGGACGGGATCGGCCTCCTGCATGGCCAGATGCCGCCGGCGCGCAAGGACGCGGCGATGGCGGATTTCGTCGCCGGGCGGACCCGGCTTCTGGTCGCGACGACGGTGATCGAGGTCGGTGTCGATGTGCCCAACGCCTCGATCATGGTGATCGAGGGCGCGCAGCATTTCGGCCTCGCGCAACTGCATCAGCTGCGCGGGCGGGTCGGGCGGGGCGCGGAGGAGTCCACCTGCATCCTGCTGTACGACACGCCGCTCGGCGATTCGGCGCGGGCCCGGCTCGAGATCATGCGCGCGACCGAGGACGGGTTCGCGATCGCCGAGGAAGACCTGCGGCTGCGCGGCGCGGGCGATCTGATCGGCACGGCGCAATCGGGTCTGCCGAAGTTCCGGATCGCCGATCTCGAGACGCAGTCTTCGCTGATGCGCGTCGCGCAGGACGATGCCCGGATGCTTCTGGCGCAGGACCCGGGTCTCACCACCGAACGGGGGCGGTCGGCGCGGGTGCTCCTGCACCTGATGGAACGGGACAAGGCGATTCGGCTGCTCGGCATCGGCTAAGCCACGGATCTCTCTATGTTCCTGTAATGTTCTCAACTTTCTTGACTCAGGGGCGAGAATCGGGAACATTAAGCGAACAAAGCAGCCTTACCCGGAGAACAGACGATGATTTCCGAGATTGCCCGCCTGCTGAATGCCACGCCCCGCAAGATCGCATCCGAGGCGCTCGGCCTGACCGGCCTCTGCGCGACCATCTTCGCGCTGTTCTGCCTTCCCGCGCTGACCTGACCGCGCTGACCCGATTGCCCGCGGTGCCTTCGCGCGGACTGCCTCTCCGCGCACCTGTCGACCTGCCTTGGACACCGCCAACTGGCCGCGCCTTCCACCGGGGAGGCGCGGCCTCTTTGTCTCCGCCGGCATTCCCGCGCGACAGGACCCAGCGCGGTCGGGCCGACCGTGGCCGATCCGGCGATGCCATGCGGTCGCCAACCGCCGCCGCCGAGTGGCCTTGGCGATCAACGGGCCCGCCGCTGTCGATCGGTCCCTGCTTCGCGCGGAACAACGCCACGACGGGCTGGGCCGCCGACCTCAGCTCGCTGTCACCGTCGGGATGCGCGGATGCTCGGCGTCGTTCTGAAGCCGGGCGGCGAGGGCGACCGTCAACGCCTGGGCGAGACACATCGGCGCCGCGAGCGAGCGGGAAAAGGTGTACTCGTGCTCCGGCACAGCGAACAGCACCTCGGCGCTTTTCGCGAGCGGCGACAGTGTCGAATCGGAGATCGCGAGGATCGGAACCCGACGCGCCGCCACCTGCTCGACGATATTGACGACCTCGGTGGCATAGAAACGGAAGGACACCGCGACCAGCAGATCCTTCGCCCGGATCGTCCGCGCCATATGCGTCGCAAGCCCGCCGCTCGGGTCGAGCAGCACGCAGCGCTTGCCGAGCATCGTCAATGTGTAGCGCAGCAGGTCCACCACCGGCGCGGAGCGGAGCTGGCCGATGAGATAAATGACATCGGCCTTTTCGAGCAGGTCCGCCGCCTGGGTCAGCTGATCGGGCGAGAGGTCGGCCAGCAGACCCTCCAGCGAGGCGACATCGCGCACGACGAGATCGCGCAGGAAGCCGAACTCGCTCCGGTCCTCGCGCGTGCCAAGCTCGTCCTCGAGCGCCTTGACCCGCGCCTCGAACCCCGGCGCCGCGGTCGAAAGCCGCTTCTGGAACAGCGTCTGCAGGTCCTTGAAACCCGAATAGCCGAGAGCCTGGGCGAAGCGGACGAAGTTCGACGCGTGCACGCCGCAGCGCTCGGCGATCGCGTTGATGGAGCGGACCGCGACATCGTTCGGATTCTGTGTGAGGTAGAGGGCGATCGTCTGATAGCCCTTGCTCATCGTGTCATACCGGCTGTGGATCAGACGGATGAGCTCCTCGTAGTCCCGGGGCGGTTCTGGCGTTTCCGACACTGTATGCCTCGCAATTTTTATTGCATTATGCCGCGCGAATGCCGGATGCGCCAGTCAAATCGCAAGTGTGCCGGATCGTCGTCAGCGGCGCATGCTGCGCGACAGCGCCACCTGGATCGCCGGGAAGAAGGCGAGGATGAAGGCGCCGAGCAGTCCGAGCCAGGCCGGGGCCCGTCCATAGGAGCGCAGGATCGAGGTGACCGATTCACCCGCGATCACCGCGACCACGGCCTCGCCCGCGACGAGCATGACAAAGGTCAGCGCCCCCATCAGCGCCGCGTGGGGCAGGTTGCGGCGCATCCCGAAGATCTGGATCAGCACCCGCGAGGCCGTCCAGGCGATCAGCAGGATGACCGGAAGCTCCAGCATCGCGGTGAGGGCATGGCCGATCATCGGTGCGAGCAGAAAGACCCGCAACAGGTTGCCGATCAGCCGGATGATCAGGAGGAACAGGGAATAGACGCAAGCCGCCGCGAGGGTCGCCGCCATGATCGGCTCCCGTCAGGCCGCGCGGGCGGCTTGGTCCATGGCCTCGAGCGTGGCCTCGATGGCGAGCATGATCGAGTCATGCCGGTTGCGGTAGTCCCGCGCGGGCAGAAGCACCTCGTATCCGTCGAAGGGCGCGCCCGGAACCGGCCCGTCGTCCCGCAGCATCGCGCGAAGCTGGTCGCGCAGGCGCAGGATCGTGGCGCGGTCGCAACCGATCACATGCTGGCCGAGAAGCGCCGCCGATGCCTGGCCGAGCGCGCAGGCGCGCACATCCTGACCGAAGGCGGCGACCCGTCCTTCCGCGTCGAGATCGAGATCGACCGTCACCGTGGAGCCGCAGAGAGGGGCGCGCCGACGCACGCTGAACGCGGGCGCGGCGAGGCGTTCCCGATGCGGGATATCGCTGGCGAGCGCGAGGATGCGCTGCGAATAGAGCTTGATCAGATCCTGTTCGGCCATGCGTCACCCGCCTTTGCATTTGCCCCGGCTCCTTCTAGATAGGCTGGAATCGCGGCGCGGGGAAGGGGAGGCTGCCCGATGGCGGGTGACGATACTGGGAGCGTGTCGGAACGGCCGCGCTTCGACATCGCGAGTCTTCGTTTCGACGCGCGGGGCCTCATCCCGGCCATCGCCCAGTCGCGTGAGGGCGAGGTGCTGATGCTGGCCTGGATGAACGCGGAGAGCCTCGCCGAGACGCTCGTGACCGGGCAGGTGACCTACTGGTCGCGCTCGCGGGAGGCACTCTGGCGCAAGGGCGAGACTTCGGGCCATGTCCAGCGGCTCGTGGAACTGCGCGTCGATTGCGACCGGGATTGCCTCCTGATGATCGTGGATCAGGCCGGCCCCGCCTGCCACACGAATCGGCCGAACTGCTTCTACACCGCCGTTCGCGACGGGCACGAGGTCGTGCTGACCGAGCCCATGAAGGGCTAGGCGGGCGCCAGCGTCGGGCCGACGAGGCGGCGGATGTCATCCGGCGTCGCGCCCTCGGCCCGCAACGTGGCGAGCGCGCGGGCGTCGTCGCGCTTGGCGAGCCGCTTTCCCGCCTCGTCGCGGATCAGGCGGTGGTGGTGCCAGACCGGCTCCGGCAGGCCGAGCAGCGCCTGAAGCAGCCGGTGCAGCGGCGTCGCTTCCCAGAGATCCACGCCCCGAACCACATGCGTGATCTCCTGTTCGGCGTCGTCGATCACCACGGCGAGATGATAGGCGATGCCGATGTCGCGCCGCCCGAGGATCACGTCGCCGAGCCAGGCGCGCAGGGCGGCCGGGTCGAGCGGGTGAGTGCCCGGATGGAGCGGGCCGGTTTCGGTGAAATCCAGCCCCGGCCCCGCGTTCTCCAGCGCGCGGCCGAGGTCGAGGCGGATCGCATCCTCCGGGCGGCGGTCCGACATGGGCCGCCCCCGGCAGGTTCCGGGATAGGGAGTGGGCCCGGCGGCCCCTTCCTGCGGCGCGGCCAGCGCCGCGCGGATCTCGGCGCGGGTACAGGAACAGGGATAGGTGACCCCGAGCACGCCGAGACGGTCGAGCGCCGCGGAGTATCGGGGCAGGCGTTCGGACTGGCGGAGCACGGGGCGCGGCCAGTCGAGGCCGAGCCAGGCGAGATCCTCGTAGATCCCGGCCTCGTATTCCGCCCGGGACCGCGTCGTGTCGATATCCTCGATCCGAAGCAGGCATTCGCCGCCGGAGGTCCTCGCGAGATCCCAGGCGGTCAGGGCGGAGAAGGCGTGGCCAAGGTGCAGCCGTCCGGTTGGCGATGGCGCGAACCGCGTCCGCGCCGGGGTCGCGGTCATCGGCGGCGCAGCACGTAGATGTCGGCGCTCAGGTCCACCCCGGGCAGGAAGCGGCCGTATTCGCGGAAGGCGATCTCGACGAAGCCGCTGTCGACGTTCTCGCGCACGCGGCCGATGTAATCGGGTTCGCCCCGCGCCAGATCGCTCAGGGAAAAGACGAAAAGCCCGCCCGAGGGGATGAGCCGCAGCCCGGCGTCGATCACCGAGGCGGGCGCGTAGCTCGGCGCGAGGATGCCGATCGCGGCGGCGTTGAGATAGGTGCCGGGCGCCGCGGGCGGGCTGCCCGTCCAGTCCCATTCCCGGATCTGGCGATAGACGTTGCCCGGCCGGCCACTGGCCCAGGCGAGCATCTCGGGATTATGCTCGAACCCGTCGATCACGGTGAAGCCGAGACTGCGGAGCGCGACACCGACGAGCCCCGTGCCGGTGCCGAATTCGATGAGCGGCGCGTCCCGCGCGGCGCCGAGCCCCGCGAGGGCCGCGGCGGCGCGCCGCGGTCCCTGGTAGCCGCATTCGGCCATGACCCGGTCATAGTCCCGCGCCGGCAGATGGTGCATCACGCGCGGGTCGAGGTCTTCTTCCGCCATCCTCAGGTCTCCTGGCAGTCCGGGAGACGAGGCTAGACCGCGTCGGCCCGCGCTGTCGAGAGCGTGAGCCAGTCACTGAATTCGGCCTTCGCGCGATCGGTATAGGCCTTGTAGCGCTCGCGCCGTCCGCGGCGCCCGCCCCTGACATCGGCGAGCGGCGGAAAGAGGCCGAAATTCACGTTCATCGGCTGGAACGTCTTCGCATCCGCGCCGCCGGTGATGTGACGCACCAGCGCGCCCATCGCGGTCGTCTCCGGCGGTGGCGGCAGGTCCCGGCCCAGGCGCTCCGCCGCCGCGATCCGCCCCGCGAGAAGGCCCATCGCGGCGCTCTCGACATAGCCCTCGACGCCGGTGATCTGACCCGCGAAACGCAGCCGGGGCTGGACGCGGAGGCGGAGCCGGTCGTCGAGAAGCCGCGGCGAGTTCAGGAAGGTGTTGCGGTGGATGCCACCCAGACGGGCGAAGGCCGCGGTCTCGAGGCCGGGTATCATGCGCAGGACCTCGGTCTGCGCGCCGTATTTCATCTTGGTCTGGAAGCCGACGATGTTGAAGAGCGTCCCGAGCGCGTTGTCACGGCGAAGCTGGACCACCGCGTAGGGCTTCCGGTCGGGCTGGTGCGGGTTGGTGAGGCCCACGGGCTTCATCGGCCCGAAGCGGAGCGTGTCGCGCCCGCGTTCCGCCATGACCTCGATCGGCAGGCAGCCGTCGAAGTAGGGCGTGTCCGTCTCGCCCTCGCGGAACTCGGTCTTGTCGGCGGCGAGGAGCGCGTCGATGAAGCTCTCGTACTGCTCCCGATCCATCGGACAGTTGAGATAGGCCGTCCGCTCCTCCTCGGTCTCGCCCTTGTCGTAGCGTGACTGGAACCAGGCCTGCGAGAGATCGATCGACTCGAAATGCACGATCGGCGCGATCGCGTCGAAGAAGGCGAGCGCGCTTTCGTCGGTCAGTTCCCGGACCGCTTCGGCGAGCGCGGGCGAGGTCAGGGGACCGGTCGCGACGATCACGCTCGACCAGTCGGCGGGCGGGAGTCCGGCGATCTCGCCGCGCTCGATCCGCACCAGGGGATGGGCTTCGAGGCGCGCGGTGACGGCGTCGGAGAACGGGTCGCGGTCCACGGCGAGCGCGCCGCCGGCGGGCAGCGCATGCGCGTCCGCCATCGCGATGACGAGCCCGTCCCCCTGGCGCATCTCCCAGTGCAGAAGGCCGACGGCGTTGTTCTCGTCGTCGTCGGAGCGGAAGCTGTTCGAGCAGACCATCTCCGCGAGGCGGTCGGTGCGATGAGCGAAGGTGCCGGTCACCGGGCGCATTTCGTGCAGCACCACCGGCACGCCCGCCTCCGCCGCCTGCCAGGCAGCCTCGGACCCGGCCATGCCGCCGCCGATGATATGGATGGGTTCGATCGCGCTCATCTGGCGGCTTCTAGGCGCGAATCGGGGTGAAGGGAAGGGATCGGCGGAGGGCCCTCGTGGCGAGAGCCGGGTCAGGCCTCGCGGCGGGTCCGTGCCGGCGGCGACCGGGGGCGCACGTCTCGCTCCGGGTCCGGGCCTCGCCGAGGCGCGCGGCGTCGCCTCCGGCCTGGTCCCTCCCCCCAACCCCTTCGCGTGCCGATCCTTCGTGCAAAGCGCGCGGCGCCGCCCTATATGAGTCTGAAGAAACAACACGTCCCGGCCCGCGCCCGCGCTCTGGCGGGGCCGTGCCAATGAGGAGGCCAGAGACATGGACGACACCACGCTGAGCCCGGATCGCGCCGCTGCCACGGGCGCGAGCCGCCTTGACCAGCTTCGCGACATGACGGTCGTCGTCGCCGATACCGGCGATCTCGCCGCCGTTGCCAAGCTCAAGCCGATCGACTGCACGACCAATCCCTCGATCGTGCTCAAGGCGCTGCAATCCGACGAATTCGCCGGCCATTTCGATCGCGTGATGAAGGACAACGCCGGCAAGTCGGCGCAGGAGATCGCCGACGCGCTGACGGTGGAGGTCGGCGCGGAACTGGTGAAGCTGGTCCCCGGCCGGGTTTCGACCGAGGTCGACGCGCGGCTCTCCTTCGACACCGCCGCTTCCATCGAAAAGGCCAAGGCGCTCATCGCCGCCTATGACGCGCGCGGCATCTCGCGCGACCGCATCCTGATCAAGCTCGCCTCCACCTGGGAAGGAATCCGCGCCGCCGAGGTGCTCGAACGCGACGGGATCAAGTGCAATCTCACGCTGATCTTCAGTCTCGCCCAGGCCGTCGCCTGCGCGGATGCCGGCGCCTTCCTGATCTCGCCCTTCGTCGGCCGGATCACCGACTGGTACAAGAAGTCGACCGGCCAGACCTACGGACCGGAGGAAGATCCGGGCGTGCTGTCGGTCCGCAAGATCTACGACTACTACAAGTCGAACGGGATCGAGACCGTGGTGATGGGCGCGTCCTTCCGGACCGCCGACCAGATCGCCGCGCTCGCCGGCTGCGACCGGCTGACGATCGCCCCGGCGCTCCTGACCGAACTCGCGGAGGATACCCGCCCGCTCGAACGCGTGCTCTCCTCCGACAGCGCGACCGGCCTCGAACGCATCCCGATGGGGGAGACGGATTTCCGCTGGATGATGAACGAGGATGCGATGGCGACCGAGAAACTCGCGGAAGGCATCCGCGGCTTCCACAAGGACAGCGAGACCCTGCTGTCGATCATCGAGAAACGTCTGGGTTGAGCGACACGACCGGGAGGCTCGGACTCCGGTCCTCCCGACCTGACCTCGCCGGGGGCGTCCTCCCGGACCGGGCGGAGACCGGGCGATCGGTGAAGGCCACGCCCGTCAAAAGGAAGGCAAAGCCGGGCTCGAATGGTTCTGTCGGAAAGGAATCTGGCCCGGACGCGCCACCCTCTCGGTCGCGCCGGGTTTCCGATTGCTTGGCCGGGGACCGTCCCGCGGGGAGATAAGGCTCCCGCGCGGATCGGTCCGGATCAGGCGGCGCCGCGCGTCGTGAGCGAGCGGGCGCCGGGCAGTTCGATGTTGATCTCGAGCGTCGAGAGCTCGTCGCCCCGTTCAAGCTTGATGTCGACGTGATCGTCGCCGACCCGCATGTAGCGTTCGATCACCGCGAGGATATCACGCTGCAGCATCGGCAGGCAGTCGGGGGTCGCCCGGTCGCTGCGTTCATGCTGCAGCAGGATCTGCAGCCGCTCCTTGGCGGCGTCGGCGGATGGGCCCTGCGGGCGGACCCTTCGGAACAGCCCCAGCATCTCAGGCCGTCCTGCGCAGGAGCCGCTGGAACAGGCCGGGCTTTTCGAGCGCCTGCATCTTCATCTCGACCTGCTCGCCGATCAGGCGCGACACCGCGTCCTCATAGGCCTTGCCGGCGTTCGACTTGCTGTCGAAGGTCACCGGGGTGCCGATGTTGGAGGCCTTCAGGACCGCCGGGCTTTCCGGGATGATGCCGAGGAGCGGGATCGAGAGGATCTCGAGGATGTCGTCCATCTTCATCATCTCGCCCCGCGCGACGCGCGCCGGGTCGTAGCGGGTGAGGAGGAGATGCGCGGGCACGCCGCCATCGCCCTTTTCCGCCTTGTGCGTCTTCGAGCTCAGGAGCCCGAGCACGCGGTCGCTGTCACGGACCGAGGAGACCTCGGGGTTCGTCACCACCACCGCCTCGTCGGCGTAGTACATCGCGAGATGCGCGCCACGCTCGATCCCGGCCGGGCTGTCGCAGATGATATAGTCGAAATCCTCGCGGAGCTGGTCGAGGACCTTCTCGACGCCCTCGCGGGTCAGCGCGTCCTTGTCCCGGGTCTGGGAGGTCGGCAGGATCGAGAGGCTGTCCAGCCGGCGATCGGTGATCAGCGCCTGCTTCAGCTTCGCATCGCCCTGGATCACGTTGATGAAGTCGAAGACCACGCGCCGCTCGCAGCCCATGATCATGTCGAGGTTGCGCAGACCGACGTCGAAATCGATGACGACCGTCTTCTTGCCCCGCATCGCGAGGCCCGCGCCGATTGCGGCCGTGGACGTCGTCTTGCCGACGCCCCCCTTGCCGGATGTGACTACGATGATCTTGGCCAAGCGCGATACTCCTCTTCTCTGGGGGCTACTTGAGGGGCTCGAAACAAAGGGTGTCGTCGCGGAGGAACGCCTGCACGCGTCCCCGCCGCGCGGTGGGATCGAAATCGTCGCTGGTGCGGTAGAGCCCGGCGATGGCGACAAGCTCCGCCTCGAGGCTCTGGCAGAAGATCCGGGCGGACTTGTCGCCGTTCACGCCGGCGAGCGCGCGGCCGCGCAGCGGGCCGTAGATATGAATATTGCCATGCGCGATCAGCTCGGCGCCGGAACTGACGGGCGCGAGCACCACGAGATCGCCCGCGTCGGCGAAGATGCGCTGGCCGGAGCGGACCGGCTCGGTAATGACGACCGTCGCCTGGGCGGGCTCCGCCGGTTCCGGAGCCGCGGGCACCGGCACGGGCCGGAGGGCCTGCGCGGGCGCGTCGGTGTCGGACGTGTCCTCGGCCTTGCTCGGCTGGCCGCCGCGCGGCACCTGGGCGTCCCGGCCGCCCTGCAGGCAGATGAGCCCGGCGCCGAAGGCCGCGATGTCCTGATCCGCCGTCCCGTTCTGCACCCCGATCACGGCGAGCCGGCGGGCGCGCATGTCGCGCACGAGCTTCACGAAATCGGCCTTCTCGCGCAGTTCGGGCGCATCGGCGAGATCGATGACGAGCGGCGCGTTGACGAAGAAATGCGGCGCCTGGCGCATCAGTGATTCGAGCGCGCCGTAGAAGGCGGCGTCGACCGCGCCCGTGAGCTTCAGCACGACGGCGGTGAAGGAGCGACCGCGCACCTGAAGCGGGCGTTCCGTGACGGGTGAACCGTCAACCTTCGGGTTCAATGATCGCACCTGCAAGCCTGTCTGCTCCGACATCCCGGGCGGATGTTCTTGCGGGTCATAATATTGTGTTTACGTCATCTCGCAACCCTATATCGGCGCGTTCAACCGAGAGACGAGGGGAATTCTCGCGCGGATTCACGCGAGGCCTGGCCGCGTCGCGGGAATGCCTGTCGCGTTCGGCAGCGAGAAATGATCGTAATGCGATAGGGTTCGAGTGGATGTTCCGCCCGAAGATCGCCAAGCATTTATCTGATAGATGGGCGGAAATCGGGCTTGACCCGTGCGCTCCGGGCCACAGTCGGCGGTGCCCGTGCCGCCGGCGTCGCGCGGCCCCGTCACCCGCGGGTCGCCCGGCCGACCGCGCCGCGGCGAATCGATCCGCGAATCAGTCCGCATCGACGAACGTGCAGCACGAGAAACGGCCGGGCGTGACCCGGCCGAGATCCCGCGAGGCCGCGGGAGAGGGGGTCCGGGGGCCTCCACGCGGCCCCCGGCAGGTTTCCATGGTCCCGCGAGGACCCTCAGCTCGTGTGGTGCACGTCCTGGAGCCCGTAGACCGGCGTATCGAGACCTTCGAGACGCGCCTTCAGTTGCAGCGACAGATACTGCGAGTAGTGGCGCGACTGATGCAGGTTGCCACCGTGGAACCAGAGCCCTTCGACCTGGGTCGGCTTCCACATGTTGCGCTGCTCGCCCTCCCAGGGGCCCGGGTCCTTCGGCGTGTCGGAGCCGAGGCCCCAGACCTTGCCGATCCTGTCCGCGACATCCTGGCTGATGAGATCGGCGGCCCAGCCGTTCATCGAGCCATAGCCGGTCGCATAGACCACGAGATCCGCCGGCAGTTCGGTCCCGTCGTCGAGCACGACTCCGGTCTCGCTCAGCCGCTCGATCCCATGACCGGAGACGAGCTTGATCGAGCCGTCGATGACGAGATCGCAGGCGCCGACGTCGATGTAGTAGCCCGAGCCGCGGCGGAGGTACTTCAGGAACAGCCCCGATCCGTCCGAGCCCCAGTCGAGCAGGAACCCGCGATCCTCGAGCGCCTGATAGAAGTCGGCGTCGCGCTCCTTCATCTTCTCGTAGAGCGGGATCTGCCACTCGTGCATGATCTTGTAGGGCAGCGAGGCGAAGATCAGGTCCGCCTTGCGCGTGGTGATGCCATTGGCGATCGCCCGCTCGGAGTAGAGATCGCCGAGCCCGATATCCATGAGCGTGTCGGAGCGCACGATATGGGTCGAGGAGCGCTGGACCATGGTCACATCGGCGCCGGCCTCCCAGAGCGCCGCGCAGATGTCATGGGCGGAGTTGTTCGAGCCGATGACCACGACTTTCTTGCCGACATAGGCGTCCGGACCGGGATGCTCCGAGGAATGCTGCTGCTCGCCCTTGAACACGTCCTGGCCGGGCAGCGTCGGAACATTGGCCTTGCCCGACATGCCGGTCGCGAAGACGAGCTGCTTCGGGCGCAGGACCACCTCTTCGCCGCCGCGGTTCACGACGACTTCCCACTCCTTCTTCTCCGCGTCGTATTTCGCCGAGCGGGCCTCGGTCGAGGTCCAGTAGTTGAGCTCCATCACCTTGGTGTACATCTCGAGCCAGTCGCCGATCTTGTCCTTCGGCGTGAAGACCGGCCAGTTGTCCGGGAAGGGGATATAGGGCAGGTGGTCGTACCAGACCGGGTCGTGGAGGCAGAGCGACTTGTAGCGCTTGCGCCACTGGTCGCCGGGCCGCCCGTGCTTGTCGACGATGATCGTCGGCACGCCGAGCTGGCGCAGCCGCGCGCCGAGCGCGATGCCGCCCTGGCCGCCGCCGATGATGAGGACGTAGGGCTGCTCGGAGTAGCCGAGTTCCTCGGATTCGTGCTCGCGCTTCTCCTTCCAGGTCTTGCGGTGCTTGTCGTGCCCATGCTCCGCGCCCATCGGGCGGCGGATGCCCTTCGGCTCCTCATGGCCCTTGATCTCGGTCAGCGTGGTGAGCAGCGTCCAGATGAGCCCGTTCTTCACCCGGATATAGCCGTGGCCGCGGCCGGTCTCGGTCTCGAAATCGATCCAGCCCTCAAGCACATCGCCGCTCGCCGTGGGGGTCTCGTTCGGGTCGAGCCGCATGTCGCGAGGCTTCTGCGCGCCCAACTGGGCTTCCAGCATCGCGCGGATCTCGTCCGGCCCCTCCATCGTCTTGAGGTTCCATGTGAAGGCGACGAGGTCGCGCCAGTAGCTGTCGGCCTGGAACAGCGCCGCGGCGGCCTTGGCATCGCCTTGTTCGAGCGCCTCGTTCAGCCGTCCGAGGATGGTCTCGAGCTGAGCCGTCGGGGTGTCATCAAGCATTGATATTCCTCCTTGCTGTTATGTCGTTTGGGGTGCGCGGGGGGCAGGCCGCCCGCGCATCCGGGTCCTTGGACCGCCGCCTCAGTCGAGGGCGATCAGGATCTTGAGCTGGGTGCCGGCGGGATCGAGCAGCGCGTCGAAACCCTCGGTCACCGCGGTGTCGAGCCGGATCCGCTTCGTCACCACCTTCGAGGCCGGCAGAAGGCCGGAGGCGATCATCCGGATCACGCGCGGCCAGTAATGCGTCGGATAGGCCCAGGAGCCCCGGATATCGACGTCCTTGAAGGTGACGGCGAACCAGTCGAGCGGGTTGTCATGCGGGTGCAGGCCGGTCTGCACCACCACGCCCTGCTTGCGTACCGCGTCGAGGCAGGCCTTGAGCGCGTGTTCGTTGCCGACGCATTCGATCGCCACGTCGCAGCCGACATTGCCCTCGGTCGCGGCGCGGATCGCGTCGCCCACGTTGTCGCGCTTCGGGTTGAGCGTGACGACCTCGGGCAGCATCTCGCGCATGAAGCCGAGCCGCGTGTCGTTGAGATCGGAGACGAAAAGCTGCGTCGCCCCGGCGGCCTTCGCCGCGAGCAGGGTCAGCGCGCCGATCGGGCCGGCGCCTGTCACGAGCACGCTCGACCCCGCCGTGACTCCGCCCCGGTCGCAGGCATAGACCGAGACGGCGGCGGGCTCGACCAGCGCCGCTTCCTCGTCGGAGAGCGTGTCGGGGACGGGGGCGACGTTGTAGTCGTTGACGAGCGCCCATTCCGCCATGCCGCCCGAGACCCAGGAGAGCCCGACGAGCGCGAGATCCGGCGAGAGGTGGAAGAGCCCCCGGTCGGAGAAGTAGTCGCCCGAGCGCGGCATGACGAGCGGCTGGATCGAGACGCGGTCGCCGGGTGCCACATTGGTCACGCCCTCGCCCACCGCCTCGACCACGCCGCCGAATTCATGGCCGAGGATCTGCACGCCATGGGCGCCGGTGAAGGGATGCGGCTCCTTCGGGATGAAGATCGGCCCGTAGGAATATTCATGCAGGTCGGTGCCGCAGATGCCGACGAAGCGGTTGCGGACCAGAACCTGCCTCGGTCCGGGCTGCCCCGGCTTCTCGACATCCTCGACGCGCAGATCCTTCGCCGCGTGGAAGCGCAGCGCCTTCATCGTGCCGGCCCCAGTGCCGGCCCCGGTATCGGCGTCGCCGGCGGCGGTACGGGTCAGTTCGGTAGCCTCGGTCATGACTCTAGCTCCTTCAGACGAAAACCATGCCGCCATCGACCACCAGGCTCTGCCCGGTCATGTAGTCGGAGGCGGGGGAAGCGAGAAAGACGGCGACGCCGACCAGATCCTCGGAGGCGGAGGGGCGGCCGAGCAGGATGCCCTGCGAGAAGGTCTCGAAGGCTTCTCCGTCGCGGCCGGTGAGCCCTTCGTCCTTGAACCCCTTGTCGATCAGCTTCCACATGTCGGTGGCGACCACGCCGGGGCAGACGCAGTTGGCGCTGATGCCGTCGCCGCCGAAGGCGCGGGCGGCGGCCTGCGTGAGTGCGACCACGGCGAATTTCGAGGCGGAGTAATGCGCGAGCGGCTCGTAGCCCTGCTTGCCGGCGATCGAGGCGGTGTTGACGATCCGCCCGCCGAAGCCGCGCGCGTCCTTGCCCTGTTTCCGGAACTGCTCGATCGCCTCCTGCATGCCGATCAGGACGCCGAGCCCGTTGACATCCATCACCCGCCGCCAGTCGGCCTCGGTGATCGAGAGGAACGGCCTGGTCTGGGCGATGCCGGCATTGTTGAAGATCACGTCGAGCCGGCCATGGGCTTCGACCGCCGCCGCGATCATCGCCCGGGTCGCCGCGCGGTCGGTGACATCCGCCTGGACTCCGATCGCCGTGCCGCCCGCCGCGCGGATTTCCTCGGCGACCGCCTCGGCGCTTCCGGCGTCGATGTCGGCGATGGTGAGCCGTCCGCCCGCCTCGGCGATGCCTTTGGCCATCGCCGCGCCGATCCCGCGTCCGGCGCCGGTCACGATGACGGAGCGCCCGTCCGGATTGTGCATGAAGTGTCCTCCCGCTTGTTTTCGTTGGTTGTGCCGATCGTAAAGCAAGGATCGTGCCAGGATTTCGGGCTGGATTTGGCTTGCAAGTGAGGGGTGGAGTGTGGCGTCGCGCTGTCCGGGCGCCACAGGTGTGGCGCCACGCGGCGCGATGTGAGGCGCCTCAGTGGCGGCCGATCCCGAAGCGCCGCATCCGGCGATGGGCGGTGGTGCGGTCGATTCCGAGGCGGCGGGCGGCGGCGGCGACATTGCCGCCCGTCGCCGCCAGCGCGGCGGACAGTTCCCGCGCGTCCGGATCGACCATGCCTGGATCGACCATACCCGGATCGGCCGCGCAGGGATCGTCCGCCCCGGGATCAACCCCCTGGGGCTCGATGGGCGGAGCGGGCAGGGCGGCCGGGCGATCCATGCCTTCCGGCAGATCGGCCGGGCGGATCACTCCGTCGTCGCAAAACGCCGCGGCGACGGCGAGTACGTTGCCCAGTTCGCGCAGGTTCCCAGGCCAGCGATGCGCGCGCAGCCGGTGGAGCGCCTCGGGCGAGATCCGCGCCGCGCCATTGGCGAGCAGCTGCCCCGCGAGCCAGTCGAAGTCCTCGCGCGCCCTGAGCGGCGGCAGGGTCAGCGTCGCCGCGGCGAGGCGATAGTAGAGATCCTCGCGCAGCTTCCCCTCGCGCACCAGATCGGGCAGGGCGCGGTGCGAGGCGGAGAGAACGCGCGGGCTGACCCGCTTCGGCTGCGAGGCGCCGACCGGCGTCACCTCGCCCTCGGCGAGCACCCGGAGAAGCCGCGCCTGCAGCGTGAGGGGCATGTCGCCGATCTCGTCGAGAAAGAGCGTGCCGCCGTCCGCCTCCTCGACCAGCCCCTTGCGGCCCCGCGCGCTGGCACCGGTGAAGGCGCCGGGCGCGTGGCCGAAAAGCTCCGCTTCGATGAGGCTCTCCGGGATCGCCGCGCAATTCACCGCGACGAAGGCGCCGGCGCGTCCGCTCGCCTCATGGAGCGCGCGGGCGAGGAATTCCTTTCCGGTGCCGGTCTCGCCCTGGATCAGGATCGGCAGCGCGGTGCGGGCGAGTTTCAGCGCCTTGGCGCGCAGCGCGTCGATCGCCGGATCGCGGCCGAGCGCGCCGAGCGCGTTCGGCACCGGTGGCGCGGACGGGCGGCGGGCACGCCGGGGCTCGATCGCATGGGCGAAGAGCCGGTCGCCGTCATGCGCTACGATCATCCGGTCGCGCGTCGGGCGCTCGCGCGTCAGATCGGCGAGATCGTCGACGTTCATCTCGAAGAAATCCTCGAGGCTTCGCCCGACGATGAGATCCGGGCGCCGCCAGTCGAGCCCCGCGGCGCGCGCGAGGATCTCCGCGCCGCCATGCGTCATGCCGATGATCCGCCCCGAGCCGTCGAGCGAGATCGCCGCTTCGGGGTCCACGTCGAGAAAGTCGGGCGAGCGCGAGAAGCGCAGCACCCATTCATGCCGGGTCCGCGCCATGAGATTGGCAAGCTCGATCCTCCGGGCGGTCGCGGCGACGAGATGCAGCGCGAGGTTCTGGCTCGCCTTGGCGATGGGCGAGGCGAGGAGCGAGATGTCGAGCACCGCCGCGAACTGGCCCTGGGTGTCGTAGATCGGCGCGGCGGTGCAGGAGAGCGGCGTGTGGGTGAGATCGAAATGGTCGGTCTGATGGATCGTCAGCGCCTGACCCGAGGCGATGCAGGCGCCGATCGCGCAGGTGCCGGCCCGCGCCTCCGACCAGTCGGCGCCGAGATAGAGCCCGGCCTTCCTGAGCCGCCGGTCGAAATGCGGATCGCCGAGGAATTCGACCGCGACCCCGGCGGCATCGCCGAGCAGCAGTACATATTCGTGCCCCGCGACCTGCGAATAGAGCGACTCGAGCCCGGAGCGGGCGATGGCGATCAGTTCCTCGGATTGCTCCCGATGCGAGCGGAGCTCGCGTTCCGACAGGATGAACGCCTCGCGGTTGCGATACGGGTCGAGCTGGTGCTCGGTGACGCAACGCCGCCAGGAGTCGATCACCAGCGGGTCGCGGCCGGAGCCGCTTCCGTTCACGACCTGCTCGATCTCGGTGATATGGTCGCGCGCATTGGACATTCCGGTCGCCTCTCCCGGGGCCGTTCCTCCCACGTGAGCCAAGCATTTCGGCAAGCGCTTGTCCACGTTCTCCGAGAGGGCAACGGGCCCGGGACGCATCGGTTCCGGAAGGGTGAGTCGGCGCCGGCCGCGGCCGGTCCGGTTAACCTTCTGTCACAGAAGAAGGCCGCGCGGTGGGCGGGAAAGCCGGTGGCCGCCGATGCCGAAGATCGCTTGCGTTTGAGTATCTATCTGATATAGAAGGGATTTATCAAGGCCGATGCCCGTCGGTCGTTTGGTCACAAAGATTGAAGAAACTGTCACACGACTGCCATGGAACTGTCGTAAACGGGTGGCATGCTGCAGCGCAAACAAACTGACCCCTCAAATCGAGAGTCCAGATATGCGCAAGTTCATCGCCGCCCTCGCCGCGGCCGCCACGATCGCGGTCGCAGCCGGCGCGCCCGCCGCTCAGGCCGAGACCCGTCTCACCGGCTCCGGCGCCAGCTTCCCGTTCCCGATCTATTCCGCCTGGTTCAAGGATTTCAGCGCCACCAACAGTGACGGCGTGACGGTGGACTATCAGTCGAAGGGTTCGGGCGCTGGCATTCAGGACCTCGTGAACGGCGTCGTCGATTTCGCGGCCAGCGACGCGGCGATGACCGATGAGGAAATGGCGCAGGTCCAGAGCGGCGTCGTTCTGCTCCCGATGACGGCGGGCGAGGTCGTCCTCGCCTACAACCTGCCCGAGGTCGCCGAACTGAAGCTGCCGCGCGACATCTATCCGGAGATCTTCGCCGGCAAGATCGAGACCTGGAACGACCCGCGGATCGCCGAGGCGAATCCCGGCGTCGAACTGCCCGACACGCCGATCACCGTCGTCGTCCGCTCCGACTCCTCGGGCACGACCTTCAACTTCACGAGCCACCTGGCCGCGATCGACACCGCCTTCGCGGAGGAGGTCGGCGAGGGCAAGACGGTGCAGTGGCCTTCGATCAGCCGCGTCGTGAAGGCGCCGAAGAACGATGGCGTCACCGCGACGGTCATGCAGACGCCGGGCGCGATCGGCTACATCGAATACGGCTTTGCGAAGATGACCGGCACGCCGATGGCGACCGTCGAGAACGCGGCCGGCGAGTTCGTCGCCCCGGGTGGTGAAGGCGGCGCGCTCGCCCTCGACACCGCCGAGTTCGACACCAACATGCGCGCCTTCATCACCGACCCGCAGGGCGCCGGCGCCTATCCGATGGCCACCTTCACCTGGATGCTCTTCTACAAGTCCGGCCAGGACGAGGCGAAGGTCGCGGCGATCAAGGACATGATCGAATACGGCCTGACCACGGGTCAGGAGAGCGCCGAGGAACTGGGCTACATCCCGATGCCGGAATCGGTGATCGAGAAGGTCCGCGCCGCCGCGGAGCAGATCGGCGCCTCCTCCTAAGAGGACCGACCACACCACTCCCGCGGGCGGCGTATCCGACGCCGCCCTTTCCCGTAGTTGAGACGAACCTCCAGAACGGAAGGCCGGTTAATGAGTGCCGAAGGGACTGAACTGAACGACCGCTCGATCTCGCGGCCTCCATCCCAGGCGGAGATCCTCACCGACCGCGCCTTTCGCGGGCTCGCCTATGCCTCGGGGGTGCTCATCGTTCTCCTGCTGGTCTACATCCTCTGGAAGATCGGCGCGCAGGCCGCGCCGGCCATCGCGCGGGACGGCCTCGGCTTCCTGACGCGCGCGGTCTGGGACCCGCAGAACGGCGAATACGGCATTCTCGCGGAGATCTGGGGCACACTCTACAGCTCGATCCTCGCGCTCATCATCGCGGGTTTCTTCGGCGTCGCCGTCGCGATCTTCCTGACGCAGGACTTCCTCGACCCCCGGCTCGCGCGGGTGTTCCGCACGACGATCGAGCTTCTCGCGGCGATCCCCTCGGTCGTCTTCGGCCTCTGGGGCATCTACGTGGTGATCCCGGCGCTGCGCCCGATCGCGAACTTCCTGCACAGCAATTTCGACTTCATCCCGCTCTTCGCGACCCCGATGGGCGGCCCCGGCCTCGCACCGGCGGTCATCGTGCTGTCGATCATGGTGCTGCCGACCGTGGCCGCGATCAGCCAGGACGCCTTCCAGCTCATCCCGTTCAAGGTGAAGGAAGCGGCCTATGGCATGGGCACGACCCGCTGGGAGGCGATCCAGAAAGTCATGCTGCCGACCGCGGCGAGCGGCATCTCGGCCTCGCTCGTGCTCGGCTTCGGGCGCGCGCTCGGCGAGACCATGGCGCTCGCGATGCTGATCGGCAATGCGAACCAGATCAGCCTGTCACTATTCTCTCCGGCCAACACGCTCGCATCGCTCCTCGCATCCCAGTTTCCCGAGGCGGGACCGATCGAGGTGCAGCAGCTGATGTACGCGGCGCTCGCGCTCCTCGCCATCACGCTCATCGTCAACATCGCCGGCACGATCATCATGGCGATGTCCAAGAAGCAAACGGTGGCCTGATCATGACCATTCACGCGGATCTCCCCGAAACCCGGGTCCCGAGCCTCGATCGCGATCTCTCCGACCGGCGCGCGCTGCGGAACATGATCCAGACCGGCCTGCTCTGGGTCATCGCGCTCGCCGCCGCGGTGCCGCTCATCTCCGTGCTCTACATGCTGATCACGCAGGGCGGCGCCCGCCTCGGCCTCGAAGTCCTGACGGCGCTGCCGCCGGCCGGGCTCGAGCCCGGCGGCGGCTTCGGCAATGCGATCCTCGGCACGCTCGTCATGGTGGCGATCGCCTCGGCGATCTCGGTTCCGCTCGGCATCATCTCCGGTGTCCTCCTCGGCGCCATCGCACCGACGAGCCGCGTCTCGGATGTCGTCCGCTTCATCGGCAAGGTGCTGACCGGCTTCCCGTCGATCCTGGCCGGTGTCTTCGTCTACGCCTGGCTCGTTCTCATGATGGGCACCTATTCGGCCATCGCCGGCGGCGTCGCCCTCGCGGTCCTGATGGTCCCGACCGTGATGCTGACGGCGGAACAGGCGGTCCGCATGGTGCCGCAACGGATGAAGGACGCCGCGATCGGCATGGGCTGCACCCAGACGCAGGTGATCTGGAAGGTCACGCTGCCGACCGCGATGCCGGGCATCCTGACGGGCGTGATGCTCGCGGTGGCGGGCGCTTCCGGGGAATCGGCGCCCCTCCTTTTCACCGCGCTCTTTTCCAACTATTGGCTCGGCAGTTTCACCGAACCGACGGCTTCGCTCTCGATCCTCATCTACAACTTCTCCGGCATGCCCTTCCCGAACCAGATCGAGCTCGCCTGGGCGGCGTCGCTCGTCCTCGTGATGATCGTGCTCATCTTCAACATCCTCAGCCGCCTCATCGGCGCGCGTCGTGTCTGATCCAATGCAAGGAAACTCGGCCATGGTCTCCCTCAACACCGTCGAAACCACCGGCGCGCCGCGGACGGGGCTCGCCACCGATCCCGCGATCGCCATCGATGCCAAGGTGGAGAAGATCTACTACGGCGATTTCCTCGCGGTCCGCGACAGCCATGTCCCGATCGAGAAGGGCAAGATCACCGGCTTCATCGGCCCGTCGGGCTGCGGCAAGTCCACCGTGCTCCGCTCGCTCAACCGGATGAATGACCTGATCCCGAGCTTCCGCCTCATGGGTTCGGTCCGCTTCCTCGGCCAGGACATCTACGCGAAATCGGTCGATCCGGTCGTCGTGCGCCGTCACATCGGCATGGTGTTCCAGCAGCCGAATCCGTTCTCGATGTCGATCTACGAGAACGTCGCCTTCGGCCTGCGCCTCAACCGCTTCAAGGGCGACTATGACGAGCGGGTCGAAAGCGCGCTGCGCAAGGCGGGTCTCTGGAACGAGGTCAAGGACAAGCTGAAGCAGAACGGCCTCGCGCTCTCCGGTGGCCAGCAGCAGCGGCTCTGCATCGCCCGCGCCATCGCGACCTCGCCGACCGTGCTCCTGATGGACGAGCCCTGCTCCGCCCTCGACCCGATCGCCACCCGCATCATCGAAGAACTGATGCTGGAGCTGAAGCAGGACTATTCGGTCGCCATCGTGACGCACAACATGCAGCAGGCGATGCGCGTCGCCGACAAGACGGCCTTCTTCTCGGTCGACATCTCCAAGGGCGGCCGTACCGGCTTCCTCGTCGAGCAGGGCGAGACGCGGCAGATCTTCCATGATCCGCGAGAGAAGCTTACCAAGGACTATATCTCGGGCGAGTTCAGCTGATCGCGCGACCTCGCGACTGGCGGACCGCTCGCCGGCACGCCAGGTCCGCGGGGGGAGGACGGCGATGGAATGGCGCAGGCTCGATCTCGGGCGTATCGAGGAAGCCCTACGTGTCCTGCTTCGCCTGCCGGACATGACCGAACGCTGGCAGCGGCTCCGCGAAGAGCCGCTGACCGACGACGCGACGCGGCGCCTCATCGAGGGCTATCGCTATGTCGATCGACTGCTCGCGGAGCGGATCGACATCTTCGCCTATGGCCAGAGCGGCAAGATCCTCGAACTCAATCACCGCGTTCTCTGCGGCGTCTCTCCGGAGCGGCGGGCAAGCTTCCAGTCGCATCTGACAGCGACCGAGCGGCATTTCTATGACGATCCGCTCGGCGGCATCTCGGCGCTCAGCGAACGTTACTCCCGTTGGCAGCGCCATGCGCCGGAGACGCTCGCGGCGGAGATCTATGTGCAGGCGGTGAGCGCGCCGCAGCTTTTCCTGGAGGGCAACAGCCGCACCGCCGCCCTGATCGCGAGCTATTGTCTCGCGCGGGCCGGGCTGCCGCCTCTCGTCGTGACGGTCGGCCGGCTCGACGAGTACCACGGGCTCGCCGAACGCATCGCGGCGCTGAGCCGGGACGGGATCACCGGGATGCTCACCTTCGGCATCTGCGCGCGGCGGATGACGCAGTTCATCCGCGAGAGCGCCGATCCGGCCTTTCTCACGCCGCGCCCGGTTTCGGCGAGGGTCGTGTGAGTCGCATCTGGTGTTCCGGGGCCATCCTGTGACTTATTAACACTACGTCCGCGCGCCGGGATCGGACGGGCCGATCCTGTATGGGAAGTGTCACACAGTCTTGATAGGGAGCGGTCGGTTTTTTCACGGAGGGGAGTAGGGCCATGAAGATCGCGGTTCTGGGTGGCGACGGGTTCGTCGGCTGGCCGACCTCGCTGCATCTGTCCGATCAGGGGCACGAGGTGCATATCCTCGACAACCTCAGCCGCCGCTGGATCGATACCGAGCTTGGCGTCCAGTCGCTGACGCCGATGGATTCGATCCAGGAGCGCAGCCGCGTCTGGCACGCGGAGACCGGCCGGCGCATCCACTTCCATCTGATCGATCTCGCCAAGGACTACGAGATCCTGAAATCCTGGCTCGCCGCCGAACGTCCCGACGCGGTCATCCATTTCGCCGAGCAGCGCGCCGCGCCCTATTCGATGAAGTCCGACCGGCACAAGAACTACACGGTCTCCAACAACGTCAACGCGACGCACAATGTGCTGAACGCGCTGGTCGAGATCGAACTCGACGCGCATCTCATCCATCTCGGGACCATGGGGGTCTATGGCTATTCGACCATCGGCGCCGCGATCCCGGAGGGATACCTTCCGGTCGATATCGAGACGCTTTCCGGTGAGAAGAAGCGGCAGGAGATCCTCTATCCGACGCGCCCCGGCTCGATCTACCACATGACCAAGAGCCTCGATCAGATCCTGTTCCAGTTCTACGCCCAGAACGACGGGCTCCGGATCACCGATCTGCATCAGGGGATCGTCTGGGGCACGCATACCGAACAGACGCGGCGGCATGCCCAGCTGATCAACCGCTTCGACTATGACGGCGACTACGGCACGGTGCTGAACCGCTTCCTGATCCAGGCGGCGATCGACTATCCGCTGACGGTGCACGGGACCGGTGGCCAGACCCGGGCCTTCATTCATATCCAGGACTCCGTGCGCTGCGTCGAACTCGCATTGCTCGACGCGCCGAAGCGGGGCGAACGGGTCAAGGTCTTCAACCAGATGACCGAGACGCACCGCGTCCGCGACCTTGCCGAGATGGTGGCGACCCTCACCGGCGGGCGCATCGCCTGGCTGCCCAATCCGCGCAAGGAAGCCGCCGAGAACGATCTCATCGTCGAGAACCGGCAGTTTCTCGACCTCGGGCTCCAGCCGATCACCCTCGCCGAGGGGCTGCTGTCGGAAGTGGTCGAGGTCGCGAAGAAATTCGCCTACCGCGTCGATCGCGCCCGCGTGCCGGCGGTCTCCGCCTGGACCCGCGAGATCGGCAAGCTTGTCGAGCGCGATCCCGAGGGCCGCGCGCTCCGCTCGGTCTCCTGATGCTGCCGGAGGGCGCCCCGGCGGCGGATCACGCACCGGTCAGCACCCACGCCTATGCGACGCTGGTGACGAACGCCGATTACGCGCTCGGCGCCCGCGCGCTCTGCCGCTCGCTCCGGCTGACCGGAACGCAGGCCGATATCGTGGTGCTGCATACCGGCGGCGTCTCCGGGCCGGATCTGGAGCCGATGCATGAATTCGGCGTGCGCCTCGCGCGCTGCGATCTGCTCCCGACCTCGGCCGCGTTCAACGCGGCGCATGGCCGCGACCGGCTGCATGGCGCGGCACCCTTCACCAAGGGCGAGAAGCCGGCCTTTCACACGCCGCTCGACAATTTCGTCAAGCTGAGACTCTGGCAGATGGAGGAATACGAGCGCGTCGTCTTCATCGACGCCGACGCGCTCGTCCTGCGAAACCTCGATATCCTGTTCCAGTACCCGGAATTCTCCGCCGCGCCGAACGTCTACGAGAGTCTCGGGGATTTCACCCGGCTGAACTCGGGGGTCTTCGTCGCGAAACCCTCGGCCGCGACCTTCGCCGCGATGCTCGCCCGGCTCGATGCGCCGGGGGTGTTCTGGCGCCGGACGGATCAGACCTTCCTGCAGAGTTTCTTCCCCGGCTGGCACGGGCTGCCGGTCTACTGCAACCTGCTGCAATACGTCTGGTTCAACCTGCCCGATCTCTGGGACTGGGCCTCGGTCCGCGTGCTGCACTATCAATACGAGAAGCCCTGGCAGGACCATGCGAAGGCGGATCAGGTGCGGCCGCTGATCGACCTGTGGCGGGCTTATCTCACGGGCGAGAACATCCCGCCCGACATCGCCGCCCTGCCGGGGCCGAAGGAGGGCGCATGCGGGTCCTGATCACCGGTGCGACCGGCCGCGTCGGCCGCTTCATCCTCGCAGATCTGCTGGCCGCCGGCTACGATGTCGCGACGCTCGGCCGCGCGCCGGTTCCGGGCGTCGAGTATTTCGCCTGGCAGCTCGGGGTGCCGGTTTCGCTGCCCGAAGCGGGCGCGCTGGTCCACGCGGCCTTCGACCATGTGCCGGGCCTCTACCGGGGTGGCGAGGGCGACGATCCCGAGGGCTTCTGGCGCCGCAATGTCGAAGGCTCGCGCCTGCTCTTCGAGGAGGCGATGCGCCAGGGCATTCACCGCGCCATCTTCCTGTCGAGCCGCGCGGCCTATGGCGACCCGATGCCCGGCGCGATCCTCGATGAATCCGAGCCGCCCGCGCCCGGCGGGACGCTCTACGGTCAGGGCAAGCACGCGACCGAGCAGATGCTGGACGCGCTGGCGGATCAGGGTCTGCGCCCGGTCTCGCTGCGCGCGACGGGCGTCTTCGGCCATCTGCCGGGCGGGCCGGAGCACAAATGGGTGGGGCTCTTCCGCGGCTATCTCGCGGGCGAGCCGATCGCGCCCCGTGTCGCGACCGAGGTGCATGGCGCCGATGTCGCCGCCGCGGTCCGGCTGATGCTGGAACGCGGCGAGACCGAGCGGTTCTACAACGTCTCCGACCTCGTGCTCGACCGGAGCGATCTGCTGGCGCGGGTGGCCGAACTGACGGGCGTGACCCACGCCCTGCCGGAGCGCGCCGATGCCGGGGGACTCGCGGTGATGGCGACCGACCGGCTCCGGGCGCTCGGCTGGCGGCCGGACGGGCTGGCCCGGCTCGACGCGGACCTGCCGGAGCTCGTCGCCGCGGCGCGGTGAACGGCGGGATCGAAGTCCGTCCTACGCATCCGTCTCGGCGAGCACCCAGTCGCGATAATCCTCCGTCACCATCGTCACCGGATGGGCGAGGATGCAGGGCAGATCGTAGGGATGCAGTTGCCGGGCGAGCGTCGCGAGCGGGCGAAAGAGCGTGGCGCGGGTCTTCAGGAACAGCGGCACCTCCGGCGAGGTCTCCCGCGCGCCGCGCCAGGTGTAGTGGCTCGTCACCCCGGCGCCGATATTCGCGCAGGCCGCGAGCCGGCGGTCGAGCGCGGCCCCGGCGATGCGCGTCGCGGTTTCCGCGTCGGGGCAGAGGATCTCGACGGTCACGATCTCGGTCATGGCAGCTCCCTCAGGTCCGCTCGGCGGAAGTCGTTGCGCCGGCCAGTATGCTTCGTTACGCCTGATCTTCCACCCCGTGCGCGACGCGGGGAAAAGACGAAAAGGGGGAGCGAATGAAGATCCGGTCGGTGATGTGCTACGGCGACAGCAACACCCACGGCACGATGCCGATGAGCGCGCTGGGCGATCTCGGCCGCTTCGGACCGGAGACGCGCTGGCCCGGCGTGCTCGCCGCGGCGCTCGGCGAGGGCTGGCGGGTGGTCGAGGAAGGGCTGCCCGGCCGGACCACGGTGATGCCCGATCCGATCGGCGGAGCGCATCGCAACGGGCTCGCCATCCTGCCCGCGCTCCTTGACAGCCACCGGCCGCTCGACCTGGTGGCGCTGATGCTCGGCACCAATGACATGAAGCTGCGCTTTCAGGTGCCGGTGATCGAGATGGCCGATGCCGTGACCGCGCTCGTCAACACCGTCCGGACAAGCAACGCCGGGGTCGGGGGCGCCGCCCCCGCGGTCCTCCTGATCGCGCCGCCGCCGGTCTTGGAGGCGGGCTGTCTCGCGGAGATCTTCGAGGGCGGCGCGGAGAAGTCGAAGCGGCTCGGCGCGGTCTATGCCGAGGTGGCCGCGCGGTTCGATCTGCCGTTTCTGAACGCGGGACAGGTGATCGAGTCGAGCCCGCTCGACGGGGTTCATTTCGACGCCGAGGCGCATGCGCGGCTTGGCGAGGCGGTCGCGGGCGCGATCGCCCGTCTCCCGATCTGAGGGGCGATCATGGGCAGGATTGTGATCCTCGGTGTCTTCAACGCGGACACCACCTATCGCGCCGAGCGGATGCCCCGGATCGGCGAAACGCTGCACGGCCTCGGTTTCGCGCTCGGGCCGGGTGGCAAGGGCTCGAACCAGGCGGTGGCGGCCGGTCGGCTCGGCGCCGAGGTGACGATCATCTCCCGGCTCGGCCAGGATGCTTTCGCCGAGATGGCGCTCGATCTCTGGCGGTCGGCGGGCGTCACGCCGGCGGTGACACGCTCCGCCGACGGGCATACCGGCGCCGCCTTCATCTTCGTGGAGGCCGGAACCGGCAACAATGCGATCATCATCGCGCCGGGCGCCGCGGGTGAGCTCGGCCCGGGCGATCTCGAGGCGCGGGCGGAACTGATCGAAGGGGCGGATGTCTTCCTGACCCAGCTCGAACAGCCGCTCGCCGCGGCCGCGCGCGGGCTTGAGCTTGCCCGGGCGGCGGGGGCGGCCACGATCCTGAACCCCGCGCCCGGCCGGCGCCTGCCGGGCGACCTGCTCCGCCTCTGCGACTATGTCACGCCGAACGAGACCGAGGCGGAGGACATGACCGGGATCGCGGTCAAGGGTCCCGATGACGCGCGGGCGGCGGGGCAGGCGCTGCTCGATCTCGGCGCGGGGAACGCGGTGATAACGCTGGGTGCGCGCGGCGTCCTCTGGTGCGCGCCGGGTGGCGCGGAGCTCATCNCCCGATGACGCGCGGGCGGCGGGGCAGGCGCTGCTCGATCTCGGCGCGGGGAACGCGGTGATAACGCTGGGTGCGCGCGGCGTCCTCTGGTGCGCGCCGGGTGGCGCGGAGCTCATCCCCGCGATGGCGCCGGGCCCGGTCGCGGAAACGGTCGGCGCGGGCGATGCCTTCAACGGCGGGCTGGCCGCGGCGCTGGCGAGCGGGATGGCTCCGCGCGAGGCGCTGCGCTTCGCGAGCGCCGTCGCCGGGATCTCCGTGACCCGGCCCGGCGCGGCCGCCTCGATGCCGACGCGCGCCGAGGTCGAGGAGCTGCTCGCCCGGAGTTGAACCCCGGAATTGAACCCGGAACCGATCCCCGGGGGCCGGACCCTGGGATCGGGCCCGGGGGGCGAGCTACTCCGGCTCCTTCGGCGCCTCGGGCGGCTGCTGCGACGGATGGTTCTCCGGGTGGAAATCGAAGAAGAAGGCGTAGACGCAATAGGCGCCGAGGCCGAGGAAGATGATCGCCCAGAACGGGCTCCCGGTCACCAGCTCGAACACGCCCCAGGCGAGACAGACGGCGGTCGTCACCACCCGCAGCCAGACCGGCTTGAAGGCGGGATGGTCGGTGTCGATGAACTTCCTCATGCCATGTCTTAACCCGGCCCGTCGCCTGGCGGAAGCCGAAAGCGGAGGCGAGGCGTCGAATCGGTCCAGCCCTCCGGGCCGAATCGAATCACGCGGCATGCCGGACTCATCTCCGCCCCGTTTCATCGCGCCGCGATGTGCCACGCGCACGGAGAAGCGGAAAATTCAGGTCTCGGAATGGGTTGCTCCAGCGCTGGATCGGTCGGGAGCCGCCGATCATTCGCAACGGGCCCCGACATCGCACTTGACGGACGAACAAAATATGGAATAAAAATTCTGCAATAAAACAAATCAGCGCATTCGTTCCACGGGCATGGCCCACGGTTCGGGCGCAACGAAATCCGGGTGATCCGGGACGGGCGGCGCTGGTGCGGTCCGGAAGGTGGAGGATGATACCAATGAAGAAGCTGATGGTCGGCGTCGCCGCGTTCACCCTGATGGGACAGGCCGCGATGGCTGCGAATGTCGGTGTGTCGATGGCCGCCTTCGACGACAACTTCCTGACCGTGCTGCGCAACGGCATGATCGACCACGCGGCGACGCTCGAAGATGTCACGCTCCAGGTCGAGGACGCGACCAACGACGTCGGCAAGCAGTTGAGCCAGATCGAGAATTACATTGCCTCCGGGGTCGATGCGATCATCGTCAACCCCGTCGATACCGACGCCACCGTCGCGATGAGCGCCGCCGCCGACGCCGCCGGCATCCCGCTCGTCTATGTGAACCGCATGCCCGTGAACGTGGACGCGCTGCCCGATGGCCAGGCCTTCGTCGCCTCGGATGAGCGCGAAAGCGGCACGCTGCAGACGCAGGAAGTCTGCCGCCTGCTCAAGGCCGCCGGCAAGACCGAGGCCAATCTCGTCGTGATGATGGGCGAGCTTTCCAACCAGGCCGCCCGCCAGCGCACCCAGGACATCCATGACGTGATCGCGACCGAGGATTGCTCGTTCATGACGATCGCGGAGGAGCAGACCGCGAACTGGCAGCGCACGCTCGGCAGCGATCTGATGGCGAACTGGCTCTCCGCCGGGATCGAGTTCGACGCGGTGGTCTCGAACAACGACGAGATGGCGATCGGCGCGGTCCAGGCGATGAAATCCGCCGGCCTCACGATGGACTCCGTCATTGTCGCGGGCATCGACGCGACCCAGGACGCGCTGGCCGCGATGGCCGCCGGCGATCTCGACGTGACGGTCTACCAGAACGCACAGGGCCAGGGCGAGGGGGCGCTCGCCACCGCGCTGGCGCTCGCGGCCGGAGAGCAGACCGAGAAGCAGGTCTTCATCCCCTTCGAACTGGTCACGCCCGAGAACCTCGCCAACTACCAGTGATCCCGCCTCGTTCCGGCGTGCCCGACTTGCGCGCCGGAGCGATCCGGCATTCCACGACTCGCAAATAGTGCTACGCCTTTGACGGGAGGCCGTGCCGTGTGACCGGCCGAAGCGGAAAGAGAGCTCCGGCGAAACACGGCGAGGCCTGCCGCTCGTGCAAGGCCCTTTGGGAGGAATGAATGGTTTTCCGACTTAACCTGCTGGCCCCGGCCGCGGTCGTCGCCGCGCTGGCAAGCCCGGCCGCCGCGCAGGAACTCGGCATCGCGGTGTCGAATTTCGACGACAACTTTCTGACGCTGCTGCGCGAGGCGATGGCCAGCCGCGCGGAGGAAAAGGGCGCCACGACGCAGTTCGAGGATGCCCAGCGCGACGTGGGCCGGCAGCTCAGCCAGATCGAAAACTTCACGGCCTCGGGCCTCGCCGGGCTGATCGTCGCCCCGGTCGACAGCGACTCGACCCCGGCGATGACCGCGGTCGCCTCGAACGCCGGCCTGCCGCTCGTCTATGTGAACAACCTGCCGGCCAACCTCGACAGCCTGCCCGACAACCAGGCCTTCGTCGGCTCGAAGGAGATCGAGGCCGGGCAGATCCAGGGTCAGGAAACCTGCCGCCTGCTGAAGGAAGCCGGCAAGACCGAGGCGAGCATCCTCATCATGCTGGGCGACCTGTCGAACCAGGCCACCCGTCTCCGGACCCAGGGAGTGAAGGACGTCCTCGCGACGCCGGACTGCTCCTTCATCACGGTCGCCGACGAGCAGACCGCGACCTGGCAGCGGACCCAGGCGGTCGATCTGATGACGAACTGGCTCTCCTCGGGGATCGAGTTCGACGGCGTGATCGCGAACAACGATGAGATGGCGTTGGGCGCGGTCCAGGCGATGAAGGGCGCCGGCGCCTCGATGGAGGATGTGATCATCGCGGGCGTCGATGCGACGCCGGACGCGCTGGCCTCGATCGCGATGGGCGACCTCGACTTCACGGTCTACCAGAGCGCGCCCGGCCAGGGCTCGGGGGCGGTGGACACGCTCCTCGACCTGATCGCCGGCAACGATGTGCCGCGGGAGGTCTACGTGCCTTTCGAACTGGTCACGGCGGAGAACGCGGCGGACTACCAGCCGAAATGACGAGGAGCGGGCCGCGCGCGGCTTTCGCGCGGCCCGCCAGACGACGGTAGAAGA